>DASRBJ010000183.1:0-9071 GCA_035653695.1 Sphingomicrobium sp. | reverse complement strand
GCTACTTTCTGCCGATGCAGCCGAACGAACGGCACTCGAGGCGGCGCTCGAGACAGATCAGCGCCACCTCATGGCGAATATTCGGCTGGCAGAACTGCACGAGCGCCGCGGCGAAATCGCCGACGCAACCAAGCGCTGGACTGCTGTTGTGGCTCTCTCAAGCGCCTATGCAGGCCCTCCGGCAGATCTTCGCAAGATCTTCGAGCATGCGCATTCTTTCGTTGCCGAGCGAACGAGCCGTCTCGCCGAAAATCTCGGCCAAGAACTCGCATCCATGCTTTCCTCCGCAGCGCCGAGGGACCAACGACGGTTGACGGCGGCGATCGATCACATGCTTGGACGACGGCGCATCTACACCAATCAGTGCTTTGGAGTTCACTACCCCTTCCTTCCGGCCGACGAGTTCTTCGATCGGGAACATTTCCCATGGCTTGGAAGCATCGAAGCGCAGACCGACATCATTCGCAAAGAGCTTCTCGAACTTCTCTCATCGAACGATGCCGGGCTTTCGCCATACGTGACGATGCCCGCTGGCACGCCCCCGAACATCTGGAGCGAGCTTAACAACAACTATTCATGGAGCGCGCTCCACCTTTGGAAGGAGGGCGTGCGGATTGACGAGGCGTGCCGACGCGCGCCTGAGACAGCGAGAATCGTTGAAAGCCTGCCGCTCGCGCGAGTACCCGGGCGAGCGCCGACGATCTTCTTTTCCATCCTGCAGGCTGGCAAACACATCCCTCCGCATACCGGCGTCACGAACACGCGGACGATCGTTCACCTGCCGCTTATTGTTCCTCCGGGCTGTTCGTTCCGCGTTGGCGGCGAAACCAGGGAATGGCGTGAGGGCGAGGCCTTTGCGTTCGATGATACGATCGAACATGAAGCGTGGAACCGCAGTGACAAGGATCGGGCCGTGCTGATCTTTGACTGCTGGAACCCTCATTTGAGCGACGACGAGCGATCGATGATCGTTCGGCTGTTCGAAGTTACGGACGCCGATAAACCTCTGTGAAATCAAGGAAAAAGCACCTGTGTTAGCGATAACAGCAGCCTCGCTGACCTTGATCGATGCTGTTGCAATAATGCTACATTCCCTTGGTAACTTAGCCGGAACGGTCCGCAAAGCGTTGCCACCTACTCAGCGCCTCTACTATCGATAAGGATAGTTCGGCAGACTCGTTTTGCCGTTTTGAAGAAGGCTCGGTTCGTCCGCAGCCACCCAAAAGGGGAGACTACATGAAGCTCGATTTCCGTCAGCGATTGCTCGCGACGTCCATTCTGGTCGGCACGAGCATGATTGCTTCGCCCGCGTTTGCTGCTGACAATGCCCAGCCGACGCCGCCGGACTCGACCAGTGTTCCAGCCGCGGCCGCTCCGCCTACAGGCCCAGTTGAATCCCAGCCACTGCCGAGCACGAACGCGCAGGGCGGAGAAGTTACGGGCCGCCAGGAAATCGTCATCACCGGCTCGCGTATTCCGCAGCCAAACCTTCAGTCCACTGCGCCGGTTTCCGTCGTCAGCAGCCAGGACATCAAGCTTTCCGGTACAAGCCGGATTGAAGACGTGCTTGCGCAGCTTCCGTCCGCGGCAGTTTCGCAGAGCTCTGGTTTCTCCAACGCTGCATCCGGTACGGCGGAAGTCGATCTTCGCTATCTTGGCGCAAAGCGCACGCTCGTCCTGATCGACGGTCGGCGCATGACGCCGGGCGATCCGAACAGCACGACACAGGCAGCTGATATCAACCTCATTCCGGCGTCGCTGATCAAGCGAGTCGACGTGCTGACCGGCGGTGCATCGTCGGTGTACGGCGCGGACGCCGTTGCCGGTGTTGTCAACTTCATCATGGATACGGACTTCGACGGGCTCCGCCTCGATGGCACCTGGTCGATCTACCAGCATGATAACCGCGACGCTGACCTCATTGGTGGTCAGACGATGCGGGGCATTCTCAATGCCAAGAATTTCCCGTTCCCGACGGGGAGCGCGACGGACGGGCGTTCTGTTGATGGAACCGCGGCGTTCGGCGCTGGATTTGATGACGGCCGCGGCCATGTGGTCGCCTATTTCGGCTATCGCAAGATCAATCCGATTCTCGGTGCAAACCGCGACTACAGCGCTTGCACGATCACCGAGAACAGTGCGCACAACAAGAATAGCTGCGGTGGTTCGGCAACTGCTGATCCGGGCAACCTCATCGTGTTCCCGAACGGTGGCACCAGCTCAACCTACGGGGCTCTCGGACCGGGCACAATCAATGTCGGCGGCGCTCCAAACGTCTTCAACTATGGTCCGCTGAACTATTTCCAGCGTCCGGACGAGCGGTACACCGCTGGCCTCTTCGCGCACTACGATGTCAATCCTGCAATCAAGCCGTACCTCGAGTTCATGTTCATGGACGATCACACGGTTGCGCAGATCGCGCCGTCGGGTGACTTCGGGAACACGCTGACGATCAACTGCGACAACCCGCTGATGAGCGCGCAGCAGCGAACGGCAATCTGCAACCCGTCGAACATGATCACGGGGTTTGTCGGAAGTTTCCCCGCAGCGCAGGCGGCGAGCTTCAATCCGACGCCAAACGCACCGCCGGTCACGTTCTATGACGCGCGCGGCAACACCTACAACGAAGCCTTTGGTCAGCTCCTTCGGCGCAACGTCGAGGGTGGCGACCGGCAGGCCGACCTTACCCACACGACCTACCGTGGTGTCATTGGTACGCGCGGCGACCTCAGCGACGTCTTCTCGTACGATGCCTACTATCAATATGGTCGGACCGACTATGAGCAGGTCTATCGCAACGAGTTCTCGGCAACTCGCCTGACGAATGCTCTCAATGTCGTGAACGTAAATTCGGCTGGCCAGGTCGTTCCAGTCGGCACACCGGGATCGGTGATCGAGTGCCGCTCGGTTCTCGCTGGCACGGATAACAATTGCGTTCCCTACGACATCTTCGGAGCCGCCGGTCCGTCGCAAGCGGCCATCAACTATCTGAACGTGTATGGCGTCATCACCGGCCGTACGTCCGAGCAGATTGCTGACGTCAACGTGACGGGCGATCTTGGAAAGATGGGCTGGCAGTTCCCGTGGGCGAACGACGGCGTCGGCGTGAACGTCGGCTACGAGTATCGCAAGGAATCACTGCAGCTCAATCCGGACCAGGAATTCCAGACCGGTGACCTCACCGGCCAGGGATCGCCGACACTGCCGATCAGTGGCAGCTTCCACGTCAACGAGCTGTTCGGCGAAGTCCAAATCCCGATCGTGCAGCACTCGTTCTTCGACGAACTGTCGGTCAATGCGGGCTATCGTCGTTCCTGGTACAAGACCAGCACGGGCGGCGGCTACAATACGGACTCGTACAAGATCTCCGCGGACTTCGCGCCGATCCACGACATCCGGTTCCGCGGTGCCTACAACCGGGCGGTACGCGCTCCGAACATCGCCGAGCTCTTCACGACGCAACACGTCGCGCTCGACGGCGGTACCGATCCGTGCGCCGGCCACGCAATCACGGCAACCGAATATGGCTGTCTCGCACAGGGTATGCGGGTCGGCCAGGTGACGCCGCTCAATCCGGCCTCGCAGTATAACGGCTTCGTCGGAGGCAACCCGAGCCTTCTGCCCGAAACGGCGACGACCAAGACCGTCGGCGTCGTCTTGCAGCCGCGGTTCTTCAATCGCTTCGCGGTGACCGTCGACTACTGGAACATCACGATCAAGGGCGCGATCCAGGGCTTCGGTGCCGATGCGATCCTCGCCGACTGCGTCGATCCGACCAAGACAACCGCGACGACCACTGCGGCTTCGTGCGCACTTGTCCATCGCGATCCGTCGGGATCCCTGTGGCTTACGTCCAACGGTTATGTGACGGACATTCCGCACAACGTTGGTAGCGACAAGACCGATGGTATCGACGTTTCGGCGGCTTATTCGCACGGTCTCGGCCGCTGGGGAAGCTTCTCGACGTCGTTCCAGGGCACATGGGTGCACAAGTACGAAGTCGATAACGGCCTAACCGCACCTTATAACTGTGTCGGTCTGTTCGGCAGCACTTGCGGCTCGCTCATTCCGAAGTGGAGGCACAAGCTGCGGGTAACTTGGGATACGCCGATTGGGCTTGGCGTCTCCGGTCAGTGGCGCCACCTGTCGAGCGGCACGTACGAGGGTTACAGCAGCAACCCGACGCTCAGCGGCACGCACTTCGATCTTGGCGGCCACACGCCTTCGTTCGACTATTTTGACCTCGGCCTGACATATTCGCTGTTCCATGATGCGGTTGCGCTCCGTGCTGGTGTCAACAACGTCTTCGATCGGCTCCCGCCGCTTGTTGCGAGCGGTGGCATCTGCCCGGCCGGGCCGTGCAACAACAACGTGTGGGTGACGACGTATGATGCGCTCGGGCGCTTCATCTACGCCGGTGCGACCGTAACCTTTGGTCACCACCCGGCTCCGCCGCCACCACCGCCGCCAGCGCCAGTTGCGCCGCCGCCACCGCCGCCGCCAGCGGCTCCGGCAACGCAGACTTGCCCCGATGGATCGGTGATCCTGGCGACAGCGACTTGCCCGGCGCCGCCCCCACCGCCGCCGCCGCCGGCACCGGCTCCGGAGCGTGGCGAATAAGGTCTAGTCTGTGACGAAAAAGTTGGGGCGGCGGGGTGACCCGCCGCCCTTTCTTTTTATACGAATCGCCAGGCTGGCACTTGGTGGTTAGGACGCTAAAACGGCTGACATGCTCGGCAGTACTGCGCTCGATCCTCGCACGGCTTCGGCAATCCGCGAAGCGCTTGCTTCCGCAAGCAACGGGCGCATCGCCGATGCGCGACGGATTGGCGAAGCGGCCTTGGCGGCCGGTGGCGACGAGGCACCATTAAACGCGATGCTGGGTACTTTCTGCCTGAGGAGTGCTGACTTCGAAGGTGCCGCCCGGCATCTCCGCATTGCGCACGCGATGCGCCCTGACGACGTCACAATCGCTATCAATCTCGGCACCGCCTTGGCGCAGTTGGAACTCTATCAAGAGGCACTGGCCGTCGCCTCGGAGGAGCTTGCGGCGGCGGACCAAAGCCTGCGTTTGCAACGCTTGCGGGCGTTTGCGGCGCAGTCACTCGGCCAACATGCAAGCGCGATTGCTGCCTATGAACGGATTGTTGCAGTGTCTCCGACGGATTGGGAGAGCTGGAACAACCTCGGAAACAGTCGCCGCTGCGCTGGCGATGCCGACGGCGCGGTTGAAGCACTTCGGCGCGCCGCCGCGCTCGCGCCGGATGCGCCGCCGGTCCGCTTGAATTTTGCAAATGCGCTTGTCGAAGTCGGGAAGGAAGCGGAAGCCGAGGCAGAATTCAGGTCGATGGCGAAGGACTTTCCGGCCGAATGGCGCGCACTTCGGGAGCTGCACGTTCTGCTCCGATCGCAAGCCCGGGAAGAGGAAGCGCTCGCCGCCATCGAGGAAGCGAGTAGGCGCAACCCCGAGGACCTCGAACTGCTCCTTGGCGTTGCGAGCCAGCGACTGCTTTTGCTCGATAATCCCGGAGCGGAGGCCGCGTATCGCAAAGTCGTCGAACGCGATTCACGCAATCCCCTTGGCAATCTTGGGCTTGCGGTCGTCTATGATCTCTCGAACAGGACGGACGACCTCGCTCGCTTGGTCGAGGACGTTCAATCGCGCAATGTCGACGAGGGCGTTCGAAACTTCATTCGCGCGTTCGATCATCGTCGAGCCAAGAGGTTCGAGGAAGGGCTTGTCGCCATGACCGGGGTCTCCAACGACCTTGAGCCAGCGCGGCAGGCAGATCTGTTAGGGCAGCTGAACGATCGCGCCGGCAAATATGATGAAGCTTGGCGCGCTTTTTCCGCGTTGAACCAAATTCAGCGCGAGGACGCGTCAAGACCGGTTGAACGCGGTGCGCGCTACCGCGAGGCAATGCGCAAGAATTTCGAGGCAACAACACCTGAATGGGCAGAGCGTTGGGTTGACCACGAAATTGGCGACAAGAGCGCAAATCCAATTTTCCTGGTTGGTTTCCCGCGGTCTGGAACAACACTACTCGACACTTTTCTGATGGGTCATCCCGCCACTGCCGTTCTTGAAGAAGAGCCGATCCTCAACTCCGCAGCAGCGTTAATCGGCGACTACGACGGCATTCCCGAGACGCCGCCGCAAATCATAAGAGCGGCAAGAGACATTTATTGGGTTGAGGCAGCGAAGCGCTTGGAGACAAACAAGCTTGTTGTTGACAAGAATCCGCTTTTCGTGGGCGCGATGCCACTAATCCGACGCATATTCCCTCAAGCGAAGATCATTCTTGCGGTGCGCCATCCCTGCGATGTTGTCCTAAGCTGCTTCACGACAAATTTCAGGCTCAATGATGCCATGTCGAACTTTCTTGGCCTCGATACGACCGCCGAGCTTTATGACCTCGCATTCAGCTATTTCGACCGGATGCAGAGCCTGCTTCCGATGAATACCCACGTGGTCAAGTACGAACAGTTCGTTGCCGATCGAGAAGGCGAGCTCAAGAACCTCTTTGACTTCCTGGAGCTTCCATGGAGCGACCGCGTGCTTGACCATGAAAAAACCGCGATGAACCGCGGGCTGATCAAAACCGCCAGCTATGCTCAGGTTGTCGAGCCCGTTTACGCACGTTCGATGGGACGTTGGAAGAATTACGAGAAGCATCTCGCGCCGATTTTGCCTGTGCTTAAGCCATGGATCGAAAAGTTCGGTTACGACGCGTGACGATCGGTTCAGCAGCCCTTATCGACGAGGCGGACAAGGCGACGGCATCCGGCAATCTCAATCGAGCCGAACAGTTGCTGCGCCAAGCGTGCGAAGGCGCAACGAACGATCCATCAATCTTCTTGAAACTAGCAGCGCTGCAGCGGGCCAACGGCCGGCTGCAGCAGGCGCTTAACAGTGTTCATCGAGCGCTTGCAATCAGCCCGTTGGACTTCACGGCACTTCTGCTTCGCGCAAGCCTTCTTGACCGAATGAGCGATCCGAGCGCGCCAGAGGCATGGAGCCATGCCATTGCCCAAAAGCCCCACGGCGAATTGCCGCCGCACCTGGAGGGCGTCGTCGCGACCGCAATGGCCCGGGTCGACCAATGGACTGCCAAACGCGACGCGCGAATAGCGGTTGCCATGGAGAAATATGAGCGATCAGCCAATCCGGACGAGCATTGGCGCCTGCAGCGGTTCCGAAGCAATGTTCTAAGGCGTACGCGCCCTTATCACAGTGAGCCGACGCACTTTCATTTCCCAGCCCTTGAGGAGCGTGAATTCTACCCGAGGCACCTGTTTCCGTGGATGGACAAGCTCGAAGGCGCGACCGAGATCATCACGTCGGAACTAAAAGCGCTGATGGCGTCGGACGCGGCTGAGCTAGTGCCTTACGTCCAATATGCTGACCACCTTCCGCTGGACCAGTGGCGCGAACTCAACAAGAACCAGGACTGGAGTGCAATTCACTTGCTTCAGAACGGCGAGGTTGTCGAAGCCAATGCGCGTTTTTGCCCCCGGACCATGGACGTATTAGAGCAGTGCAATCAGCCGAAGATCCGTGGCGCATCGCCCAATGCAATGTTCTCGCTCCTGGCGCCAAAAACGCATATTCCGGCACACGTCGGAGTGAACAACACGCGCCTGGTCTGCCATCTGCCCCTTGTCGTTCCAGAAGGCTGCTGGTTTCGCGTCGGCGCCGAACGGCGCTCGTGGGAAACCGGCAAAGCATTCGTCTTCGACGACACGATCGAGCATGAAGCGGATAATCCGACCGAGCAGCTTCGGGTCGTGTTCATCTTCGACACCTGGCAACCGCAGCTTTCTTCGCTCGAGCGCGACGCGGTCAGGTGCCTGATTGAAGCGGACGGGCTCCCCGGCGATTATTCTTAAGAACGCAAGCAACAAGGTATGAACTTCGAACGAGCGATTATCGCGGCCCGAGCATCGGTCGATGATGAAGACGCGCTTTCGACCCTCGCGCGAATTGCGCTGGAAGAAGCTCGCGAAGAGGATGCGCTACCGCTTCTCCGGCGTGCTGCCGAAGGGGGCTCGAGCGCGCTTTTGTGGCAGTGGACTGGATTGCTTGAGCGCGCAATCGATGAACATCAACGTGCCTTGTACAGTTTTGCCCGCGCTTCTGCACTTGCGCCTGCGGACCGGAGCATTGCGCACGGACGTGCGCGGGTAGCGCTTGAAGCCGGCATTCCCGCCGAACAGCTTTTCGAAGACGCCTTGAGAGTGTCACCAGGCGATCCGGATGTGGTTCTCGGTTACAGCGCAGCGCTTTTCGCAGCCGGCAAAGCAGAAGCGGCGGAACGAACGCTGGCTTACATACTCGAGCGCTCGCCCCTCTGGATCGAAGGGCACACACAGCTTGCGCAGCTGCGATCAACGATAGGGAAGAAGGATCGCGCCACTGCTTCGATCGAGCAGTCGCTCCAACTTTACCCGCGTGCCGAAGAATTATGGGCAGCACTCTTTCGCCTTCTGCTGCAGATGCAGAACTTTCGAGCATTGGACGAGGCCATTGCCCGAGCAAGGAGCCACGCGCAGCCGGCACAGACTCTCGCGCGCTACGAAGCGATAGCAGCGATTGAACAGGATCAAACGGATCGCGCGGACCGTCTCCTGGCCGCGATGTCGTCTCAATTGCGGCAGTCTATCGCGCTTTGGACAATTCGCCATCTGCTCCGAGCAGGGCGCCTTCAAGAGGCATCCTCAGCCATTGCCGCCGCACTTCAAACGGAGCTTGCCGCTGATGTGTGGCCCTACGCTTCAATCGCTTGGCGGCTAACCGGCGATCATCGCTTGGCGTGGCTCGAAGGAAACCTCGACCAGCTGGTTTCGGTAATCGACCTGTCGAGCGAGCTTCCCGACCTTAATGAGCTCGAAATGGTGCTGAGGAAGCTCCACGCCGGTAAGGGCGAGTATCTCGACCAGTCTGTACGTGGTGGCTCACAAACCGACGGACCACTCTTCCCGAACATCGACCCACGGATAAGAGCACTTCGTGGAGCGATCGTGTCAGCAGTGAGACACCATCTCGAGCAACTTCCAGAGCGGCAGCGGGG
>DASRBJ010000182.1:0-3514 GCA_035653695.1 Sphingomicrobium sp. | reverse complement strand
CCATATCGGGTTCGTGAGTGACGAGAAGGACCGTGAGGCCAGCCTCGGCGTTTAGCTTTCGCAACAATTCCATGATTTCCACAGAACGTTCCGAATCAAGGTTGCCGGTCGGCTCGTCGGCGAGCAGCACATCCGGCTCGGTAACGAGCGCTCGCGCGATCGCGACTCTCTGCTGCTGACCGCCGGACAGCTCATTGGGTTTATGATGTGACCATTCCGCCAACCCGACCCTTGCAAGCGCCGTCATTGCCTGGCGCGCCCGCGCACGCCGGCTTTCACCACGATAAAGCAAGGGAAGTTCGACATTCTCGAGCGCGGTCGTCCTTGCAAGCAGGTTGAAGCCCTGGAACACGAACCCGAGGTACCGCCGACGCAGGAGCGAGCGCTGGTCACGGTCGAGCCCTTCAACCGGCACCCCGCGGAAAAGATACGAGCCCGACGTCGGTACATCGAGGCACCCCAGGATGTTCATGGTTGTCGACTTGCCCGATCCCGACGCGCCCATGATCGCGACGAAGTCGCCAGGCGCGATATCGAGATTGATGCCCTTTAGAGCGTCAAAGGCTGCAACGCCTTCGCCGAAGCGCTTGGTTATGGCGCGCAGGGCAATGAGCGGCTCCGACAAGCTATTTACCCGTTGCGGCAAGCTGGCCGGTAATGACCTTGAGACCGGGGTGCAGGCCAGCTCCGCTCACTTCGGTGAAGCTGCCGTTGGTGTGACCTACGGTTACCGGTAGTGCCTTGGGTTTGCCGTCGACTCCCACTGTCCAGAGCTGCTGATGCGCACCGCGCGACACTGCGGCATTCTTCGGCTGGTCCGGCGGCGGACCGAAGATGTTCTTCTTTTGTGAATCGCTCGGGGGCGTGAAGCGCAATGCCGCATTGGGCACAAGCAGAACGTTCTTGAGCGAATCCGTGACGATCGTCGCAGTCGCCGTCATGCCAGGCTTAAGCGATCCGTCGGCATTGGCGACGGCAAGCTCGGCAGTATAGGCAACGACATTCGTCGTCGTGGTCGGTGTCGTCCCGGCGCTGTTGACGATTGGTGTAGCATTCGCACCAAGATCGACCCGCGTCACCGTCGCGGGGAACGTCCGGCTCGGATAAGCATCGACGGTGAAGGTGGCACGCGCGCCCGGCCGCAGTTCGCCGACGTCGGCCTCGTCGACCTTGACCTGGAGCTTCATGTTCGAAAGGTCCTGCGCGATGGTGAACAGCGTCGCGACATTGAACGAGGCTGCAACGGTCTGCCCGGGCTCAACCTGGCGCGAGAGGACAACCCCCGTCACTGGTGCGTAGATGGTGCCCTTCGCAAGGTTGGTCCGATTGGTCGACACGTTCGCTCGAGCTTGGGCGACCTGCGCCTGGGCCTGCGCAACATTGGCGATTGCCCGAGCATAGTCTGCCCTAGCGGTGTCGAGTTCCGTCTTTGAAGGAACCTTGCCGCCGGAAACTCGATACACTTCTTCCTGGCGCGACAACGTCGCCTTGGTCTGGGCAACGGTCGCACGGTCCTGCGCAACGGTCGCAAGTGCCGCCTGCAGCGTCGCTTGGCTCTGAACCAGCGCGTCACGAAGTCGCGACAAGTCGAGCTGGGCAAGAGGCTGTCCCTTCACGACATGGTCGTTGTTCTGGACATAGACCTTGTCGACCAGCCCCGACTCTTCTGAACCAACATTCACCTGAACAGTCGGCGCAAGATTGCCGGTGGCGGTGATGGTTACGTCGAGGTCGTGCCGCTCGATTGGTGCCGTTGCATAAGCGACTGGGGGCGCTGGACGAAGACAGCGGGCAAGGAGCAGCAGCGCAATGACAACGGGCACACCAATGAACACCCACTTGCGCCATCGCCGCCACCTGGTCTGCCGCGGCTGCCCGAGGAAGGCATCGATATCGACTTCAGTCATTGCGGGCGTTCTCCACGAGTTGCGGCGCGTCAGGCTGCCAACCGCCACCAAGGGCAAGGTAAAGCTGGACAAGGGCAAGCGCCTGATCGGCCTCCGCCGTCGCGAGCTGGTCGCGCGCCGAGAGGAGTGCCTGCTCACTCTGGAGCAGGCTGAGGAAGTCGATGAGCCCCGAACGATACTGGCTTCGCGCATAGATGGCGGCGTTGTTCGAAGCATCGACAGCAACTTCGAGCTCTCTCTGCCGCGCCTTTGCCGCCTCCAGCGCCTGCACGGCGTTTTCGACATCCTCGAGCCCGGACAGAACGACCTGCTTGTAATTGGCGAACGCGAGATCCGTCGCGGCGCGCGCGGAGCGCACTTGTGACGCACGCTTTCCTGCATCGAAGATTGTCTGCGTCAGTCCAGCAAACAGTCCGCCCGTGATGAGACTGCCAAGCTTGCCGATGCTCGCCGCGTCACTGTTGATATTGCCGCTGATCGACAATGCTGGAAACAGCGCCGCTTTCGCGACGCCGATGCGGGCCGTCGCAGCGGCAAGCTGCCGTTCGGCGCTGCGGACGTCCGGGCGCCGCCGTAACGTGTCAGCCGGGATCCCGATTGCAATGTCGGAAGGGCCTTTGGGGATCGGTCGAACGGTTTCCATAGCGGCGCGGAGAGCACCGGGTGCCTGGCCGGTAAGCGTTCCGAGGCGAGCGACGGCTTGCAGGTAAGAAGATTGGAGTGTTGGAATGGTTGCAGCGGTTTGTGCGCGCTGCGATCGCGCCTGCTCAACGTCGAGCGCCGACGCAAGGCCTGCCTCGACACGCCACTCGGCGATTTGCAGATTATCATCCTGCGTGCTCAAGGTATTGCGCGCGATTAGCAATCGAGCCTGGGCGAGCCGAGCATTGATATAATTGGTCGCAACCTCACCGGCGATTGACGTGCGAACGCCTTCAAGATCGAACCCTGCGGCGGCTTCGTCAGCACGCGCGGCTTCCACGCTTCGCCGGAGCCCGCCGAAAAGATCCGCCTGCCAGGAGGCATCAAGACCAACCGACAATTGCGTCGTTGAAGACGATCCGCCGGTCGTGACGACCGTTCCAGGCGAGCCGTTTCCTCCGCCGACCACGATCGAAGATGAGCCTCCGTGCGTGAAATTCTGTCCAACGCCGGCCGAGCCGTTCAACGAAGGAAGCAAGTCACTCCGTGCTTGGATCCGCGCCTCGCGCGCTTCTTGAAGCCGGGCAAGTGACTGCGCGATCTGGAGATTACCGGCGGTTGCACGCGCAATGAGATCGCTCAGCAACGGATCGTCGAACTGCCGCCACCAGATTGCAAGGTCGGCTGGCGCCGGTCCCGGCTCGCGATCACTGCTTGATGACGAGACCCGCGTCACAGGGGGCGCATAGGCGGGCGGGACGCCGAGGTTTGCAGCGCCCGGCGGATGATAAGCGGGACCAACCGCGCAGCCGCAAAGAAGCAGCGAGATCCCAACCGCCAAGAGGCGCGGCGTAAAGCTAAACTCATTCATGGCGTAGAGCATCGATCGGATTGAGGCTCGCGGCGCGCTGCGCCGGCACGTAGCCAAAGAGGATCCCGAGAAACGAGGAGAACAGAAGGCTTCC
>DASRBJ010000181.1:0-8112 GCA_035653695.1 Sphingomicrobium sp. | reverse complement strand
AGCGCGTCGCCTGCAGGAGGTTGCCGATCAGCTTGGGGGCGCCAGAACTTGCGATGAAATTGCGCAAGGCTTTCTCGAGATAGCCGTCGACAACATGGCTGCGGCAATAAGGAAGATCTCCATCGCACGAGGGCATGACGTGACGCGCTATACGCTCGCATGCTTCGGCGGCGCTGGGGGACAGCATGCCTGCGCGGTGGCGGATGCCCTGGGGATCGAGCGGATCCTCATCCATCCACTCGCGGGGGTGCTTTCGGCTTTTGGCATTGGCATCGCTGATTTGAAGGCCATCCGGGAGACGAGCTGGTTGAAGCCACTCCATGACGATTTCAGCGAAGCGCTAGTGGCGCTTGAAAGCCGAGCGCGCGAGGCATTGAGAGAACAGGGGCTAAGCGATGAGCGCGTTCAAATCCATCGGCGAGCGCGCCTTAGAACGGCGGGAAGCGACACAACGGTCGAAGTCAGGCTCTTGAGCGCCGTGGCGATGGCGGACGAGTTCGCGGAGCTTCACCGAGCCCGCTTTGGCTATTGGGACGAAAGCGCCGAGGTGATCATCGATGCTCTCATCGTGGAAGCGGTTGGAACGTCGGACGTACCTGCCGGCTCGGTTCTTGACGAGAGCACTTCCGAAGCATTCGATGGTCCACACCTCATCTTTGAACCAACCTCGACGATTGTTGTTGAAACTGGCTGGCATGCCGAACGGGCGAGAGACGGAACGCTCATTCTCACCCGCATCGTTCCACTCGAACGCGCCGCAGCAATCGGCACGCACGTCGATCCGGTGCGGCTCGAAATATTCAACAATCTCTTCATGGCGATCGCCGAGGAGATGGGAGTTGCTCTCCAATCGACCGCAACCAGCATCAACATCAAAGAGCGGCTCGATTTTTCCTGCGCAATCTTCGATGCCCGCGGCGCTCTCATCGCCAATGCGCCGCACATTCCGGTGCACCTTGGTTCAATGGGCGAGAGCATTGCACAGATCATCGACAAACGCGGGCAGGGAAGGGACGGCCGAGGTATCCGGCGCGGTGACGCCTATGTGCTGAACGATCCCTATGCCGGCGGCACGCATCTTCCCGACATCACGGTCATTGTCCCCATCTTTTATGGCGATGAACCCGACCCGTCGGCTTTCGTCGCCGCGCGAGGGCACCATGCGGACATCGGCGGAATCGCTCCGGGTTCGATGCCGCCCGACAGCAGCACGATCGAGGAAGAGGGCATCCTTATCGATAATTTTCTGCTGGTCGAGGACGAGCGATTTCGTGAGAAGGAAATACGCGAACTCCTCGCTTCGGGGAAATGGCCGGCGCGAAATCCCGATCGGAACATTTCGGACCTGAGAGCCCAGCTTGCGGCATGTGTTCGGGGCGCCGAGGTGTTGAAGAACACCGCGCGCGACTATGGGGCCGACGTTGTCGAGGCGTATATGAGCCACGTCCTTGCCAATGCCGAGGAATCGGTTCGCCGTCTGCTGCGACGGCTGAATGATGGTGAATTCGACTACGAAATGGACAATGGCGCTCACGTCCGCGTACGCATTGTCATCGATAAGCAAAATCGCGCCGCGACGTTCGACTTCACTGGTACAAGTCGGCAGCTCGCCGACAATTTCAACGCCCCTTTCTCAATTGTTCGGGCGGCTTCTCTTTACGTCGTTCGAACGTTGATCGACGACGCAATTCCGATGAATGACGGCTGTCTTCGACCAATCCGGCTCGTCGTGCCCAAGGGATCTATGCTCAATCCCGAATATCCGGCGGCGGTCGTTGCCGGCAATGTCGAGACAAGCCAGGTCGTCACCGACACGTTGTTTGCAGCGACACGAAAACTCGCGCCGAGCCAGGGCACGATGAACAATTTCACCTTCGGTAACGAGCGCTATCAATATTACGAGACAATTGCCGGTGGTTCGGGCGCCGGTCCAGATCATGACGGGACAAGCGCCGTTCAAACCCACATGACGAACAGTCGATTGACCGACCCGGAAATTCTCGAAACGCGGCTGCCGGTGCGGCTCGATCAGTTTGCAATCCGGCGCGGCTCGGGCGGCGCAGGGCGTTACCGGGGCGGTGACGGCGTGGTTCGGTCGGTTACTTTCCTCGAGCCAATGCGCGCGAATATTCTCGCTAACAGGCGCCGCGTGCCGCCACGGGGAATTGACGGCGGAGCCGACGGCTTGGCGGGGCGCAACTGGATCGAGCGCGCGGATGGTACCGTCGAAATGCTTAGCGCAACCGCTTATGCGCAGGCGCAGGCCGGCGATCGGTTCGTGATCGAGACGCCTGGAGGCGGCGGCTTTGGGAGGAAAGAGGCTTGATCGATTATTGGCCGTTGCTTGGGATCGCGCTGGTGGTTGCCGGGTTCGCGCTCCGCTTTAATCCGCTGCTGGTCGTCGCTGTTGCAGCAATCGTAACCGGCCTCCTGGGGCGAATGCCGTTCCTCAAGGTGCTCGCGACCTTGGGGCATGGTTTCAACGAGAACCGATATGTCTCGCTTATCTACATCATCCTGCCGGTCATCGGATTGCTCGAACGCTACGGGCTTCAGCAACGAGCACGCACGATCGTTGCAAACATGCGCGGCGCAACGACGGGTCGCCTGCTCATCTTCTACCTCGGCTTTCGCCAGATCCTTTCCGCCTTGGGACTGACCTCGGTTGCTGGTCATGCGCAAACCGTTCGACCGCTTGTTGCGCCGATGGCGCTTGCGGCGGCCGAGAAGCAGCACGGCGAACTCGATGAGGCGACCGCCAATCACGTGAAGTCGATGTCTGCTGCAACCGACAATGTCGGCGTATTCTTCGGCGAAGATATCTTCCTTGCGGTCGCATCAATCCTCTTGATCCAAAGTTCGCTCGCAAGCTTTGGTATCAATCTCACACCCTTCGAACTCTCCGTCTGGGCAATTCCAAGCGCTGTATGCGCCTTCATTATCCACAGTACGCGACTCCTACACCTTGACCGGAAAATGGGACGCGGCCGATGATCAATCTCCATTGGGTATACGCCCTTGGCGGTCTCGTCTTCGCGAGCTTCGCTGTTGGCAGCGCGCGTGACGGAGCCAATCGGAAGCGGTGGGGCAATGCCTTGTTCTGGGCTCTCCTTTCACTGAGCTTCTGGTTCGGCGATTTGATCGGCGATCTCGCCAATGGCGTCCTCGTGCTTCTCATCGTCGCTGTTGCCGGCACCGGGCTGCTTGGTCGGGGCTCGGGCGAGAGCACGCAGATCAATGAGCGTGAACAGCTTTCAGATCGCTATGGCAACATGCTCTTCGTGCCGGCTCTCGTCATTCCAGTCACGGCATTCGTCGGGACACTCCTATTCACGTATACGCCGCTCAAGGCCTTCGGCATCATCGATCCCAAGGCAGTGACGCTGGTACTGCTTGGGGTCGGCGTGATCCTCTCGTTAATCATCTGCTATGGCTGGTTTGGGCCTCCGCCACTCACCGCGGTCGACGAAGGCAGCCGCCTTGCAAATTCGATTGGCTGGGCGATTGTTCTTCCGCAGATGCTCGCCTCGCTCGGCGTCATCTTCGCCGCCGCGGGGCTTGGCGGTATGATTGGTGCAATGGTCGGTTCGATCATCCCGCACGGAAGCATCGTGATGGCAGTACTGCTTTACGCGCTCGGGATGGTCATCTTCACGATCATTATGGGAAATGCCTTCGCCGCATTTCCAGTGATGGCGGCAGCTGTTGGAGTACCCATTCTCATCCATTCGGACGGCGGCAATGCCGCGGTGGTTGGAGCCGTTGGAATGCTCGCGGGTTTTTGTGGCACGCTCCTCACCCCAATGGCAGCTAACTTCAACATTGTCCCCGCAGCGCTACTCGAGCTCGATAGCCAATATTCAGTGATCAGGGCACAGGTCGCAACCGCGATCCCGCTGCTGGTTGCCAATATCCTGATCCTCTATTTCGCAGGATTTCATCGGTGAACATCCTCGAAAGCGGCCTCGGCTCACGCATGGCGCAAATTGCTTTGGCGCATGTCACGAGGGAATATCCACACAAGCTTGATCATGTTCTTGCGAGCAGGGAGGACGCTCGCTCGCCACGCGAATTGCACCCGATCTTCTTTGGCAGCTTCGACTGGCATAGCTGCGTTCATGGATGGTGGACGCTTCTCACTCTTGAGAGACTGTTCCCGCAATTTCCTGAAGCAACGGAGATCCGCGCACTCGCGGATGCAAGCTTCACGCGCGACAAGATTGCTGGTGAGCTCGCCTATCTCGATCGGCCCTTTAGCCGCGGCTTCGAACGGCCTTATGGCTGGGCGTGGCTGCTCGAGCTTCACCTCGAAGCTGCTCGCCATGACAAGCCTTGGGCGAGCGAGCTCGAGCCGTTGGCGCGCGCATTTGCGCAGCGCCTGCGTAACTATCTCGACATGCTGACCTACCCGATACGCGTTGGGACGCACTTCAACACGAGCTTCGCGTTAATTTTGTCGTTGGACTGGGCGCAGGAATTTGACCAACCGCTTGCCCAGCAGATTCGAACGCGAGCCCTTCACTGGTTTGCGGCCGACCGTGATTGCCAAGCCTGGGAGCCGGCGGGCGACGAGTTTCTTTCGTCGGCGCTCACCGAAGCCTTGTGCATGGCCCGAACACACAGCAGCGAGTTCCCGGCATGGTTCGGGCATTTCCTTCCGAGCGTCTCGGAACGCCAACCCGCGAGCCTCTTCGAATGTGCGGTAGTCAGCGACCGTTCGGACGGCAAGATTGCGCATCTCGACGGTCTTAATCTCAGTCGTGCCTGGTGCTGGCGCAGCATTGCCCCGCTTCTGCCGAGCGCTGCTCGGGCTGCCGCTGAACAGGCCGCCGATGAACATCTTTCGGCAGCGCTGCCCCATATCGCGGGCGATTACATGGGCGAACATTGGCTCGCGAGCTTCGCGCTGCTTGCACTTCTCGCCGACGAGCGTCCAAGCGCGCGATAGACGCCGTGGGACTGCTCTAAGCAGCCTTGCAGAAGGGCGACGTTGGCGCGCTCGAGGTGTCACCCGGCAGATTTGTGCAAACGGGAGTTCCGGCAAGGAGCGCGTCCCCGCCAATTGTCTCGTAGGTCGTTACCAGGTTCTCAGCGGCCGTGAGCTTCACTTGCACCATCGCCTGCTGCGCGCTGTAGTAGGATTGCTGCGCACTAAGAACGTTTAGATAGGGATCGATACCGGCGCGGTAGCGGTCCTCGGTCAGCATGTACGTGTCGGCCGTGGCCGCGACCTGCCGCTCTCGAGCACCAATCTCATCATTGAGGGTGCCTCGTCGGGCAAGTGCATCCGAAACTTCCCGGAACGCCGTTTGGATCGTTCCTTGGTAGGTGGCGATCGCGGCGTTTCGGTCGGCTTCGCTGAGCCGAACATTTGCGTGTCCAGCGCCCCCCTGAAAAATCGTGTAGCTTGCGTCAGCCCCGGCGCTCCAGCCGAACGCGCCGGCGGTGAAGAGTCTTGCGAGTGCGCTGCTTGCAAAGCCGAGGAGCCCGGTCAATGTAATCCGAGGGAATAAAGCGGCACGCGCCGCGCCGATCTGCGCGTTCGCCGCGCGCAACTGATATTCTGCCTGAAGAACGTCTGGGCGGCGCAAAAGAACATAGGAGTCGAGCCCGGCAGGAACGGGAACGATCTTCCCGAAAGCATCGTCGATCGACCCTGAAAGCAGTCGCGGGTCGACGGGCGTTCCGACCAGCAATTGAAGTGCGTTGAGATCCTGAGCAACAAGCGTTCGCTGGCGTGCGAGGTCCGCCTGCGCCGTGGACAAGATCTGCACCGCTTGTTCGAGGTCCGTCCTAGGAGCAATTCCTCCTTCGAGCCGCAGACGGGTGAGTTCGACACTTCTTTGCGCCGCCGCTGCTGTTTGCTGGGCAATAAGTCGAAGGCTCGAATCCGACGCATAATTGAGCCAGGCGGTCGCGACGTCGGCAACCAACGTCAGTCGCGTCTCTCGAGCGCCGGCTTCGGTCGCGAGGAATCGCGCGAGTTGTGCATGCGTTAGCGAGCGGATCCGTCCGAACAGATCGATCTCGAAGCTCGGCACGTTGACGCCCGCATTATATTGCGCGGACGTGTCGCCGTGGCCATTCCCGGAGACGGTCGCGCCGGCCGAGGCATTGACGGTTGGCAGCAGTTGTGCGCGCTGGATGTTATATTGCTCACGCGCCGCAGCAATGTTCGCGGCGGCGGTCATCAGGTTGCGATTATTCGCGAGCGCGGTGGCGACCAATTGCCGCAGGCGCTCGTCCTGGAAAATTTGCTGGTAGGTAAGTACGGGGAGCCCAACTTCGGCCTGCGCGAGATAGGGGTCCCCGACGGGCCACGACGAAGGGATCGCTGGTTCGGGCCGGACGTACTTGGGTTCCATCGTCGAGCAGGCGCTCGCGAGAAGCGCCAAAAGCGCTGCGGCCCGTTTCATGCGCGGGCCTCCTTTCTGCCCGGAAGTCGCCGGCGAATAGCCGTCATGCCGTCACGGACCGAGCGTCGAACGAGGACAAAGAAGAGGGGTATGTAGAACACGGCGAGAATGGTTGCAGTCAACATGCCGCCAATGACCGCAGTACCGATTTCCATCCGGCTGTTTGCTCCTGCACCCGTCGCAACCGCAAGTGGAAGCACACCGAAGATGAATGCGAAGCTGGTCATGAGGATCGGGCGAAGTCGGATGCGAGCCGCTTCGATCGCCGCGTCGATCACGCGCTTGCCCTCCTTTTCGGCACGTTCCGCGAATTCAACCATCAGGATTGCGTTCTTCGCCGTTAAGCCCATTGTGGTGATCAGGCCGACCTGAAGATAGACGTCATTCTCAAACCCGCGAAGCGTGACCGCAAAGACGGCGCCGACGAGACCGAGCGGAACGACAAGCAGCACCGCAACTGGGATTGACCAGCTCTCGTAAAGCGCCGCAAGGCACAGGAACACGACGATCAGCGATAGGACATAAAGTACCGGTGCTTGACCGGACGAGATCCGCTGCTGGTATGATTGGCCGGACCAGTCGACACTTACGCCCGGAAAGCGCGATGCGACTTTCGTGATTTCGTTCATCGCCTGTCCGGAGCTTTGCCCGGGCGCGGGGTTGCCTTGATATTCATAGGCCTGGATGCCGTTGAATCGGTACAGACTTACCGGGGCAACGCTCCAGCTCGTGGTTGCGAACGCGTCAAACGGCGTCATTCCGCCCTGATTGTTGCGAACGGCCCACTGGCTGATGTCCGATGGTGACGCACGATAGGGTGCGTCACCCTCGACGTAGACGCGTTTCACGCGACCACGATCGATGAAGTCATTGACGTAAATACCGCCCCATGCGGCCGACAGAGTCGAGTTGACATCGCCGGTGCTGATGCCAAGCGCGGCAAGCGTCTGCTGATCGACATTGACTTGAAGCGTTGCCGTGTCGGGAAGCTGGCTTAGGCGGACCTGTGCGAGGTTCGGATCGGCATTGGCGGCGGCAACGAGCTTGTCGCGCACCTGCGCGAACTGCTGTTGCGGCATTCCACCGGTGTTTTCGAGTTCCATGGTGAAGCCACTTGCTTGGCCCAGTCCACGGATTGATGGCGGTATAAGAACGAAGACCTGCGCATCGCGGAAGTGGCGAAATGCTGCAGTGGCACGCTGTACGATCGCGTCCGCGCTGTTCTGGCTACCCTTGCGCTTGCTGTAATCAGCAAGGCTGATGAACGCCTGGCCAGTGTTCTGACCGCTAAGACCCTGACCGCCGCCGGCAACGGTGAAATACTGCCCGACGTTTTTCTTCTCTGGACCATTGAGGAAATAGTTTTCGACGGCCAATTGTATTTGACGCGTCCTGCCGATGGTGGCGCCAGGCGGCAAGCGGTATTGGACGGTGATTGCGCCCTGGTCTTCGGTTGGAATGAAGCCAGTCGGCAAACGCTGGAACAGCAAATAAAGAATGACCGCAACGACGGCATAAATGGCAAGGAACAACCATTTGCGATCGACAACGAAGGATACACGCGTGGTGTACCAGTTAATCAGACGTTCGAAGCCGTTGTTGAATTTGTTCCGACCCCACTCGATGCGGTGAGCGACGGCGGGCGCGCGACGGCCCAGCCAGCTTTCATCAACGCTCCCATGTTTGCGCCGTAGAA
>DASRBJ010000180.1:0-2675 GCA_035653695.1 Sphingomicrobium sp. | reverse complement strand
CGCCGTGACACCCGCCGTCCCTTAAGATGGAGCCGGAGCTTGGGATGGTAGTGGCCCGAGATTTCGGGGCGGCTTTCCTCACGCAAGGCTTCGTGGCGAAGGATTATGCCGGCAAGTTCGACCTCCGGTTCGATGCGGCCCCCGCAATGATCCGCGAACCCCGGATCGTGATTGCCGACGATCCAGGTCCAATCGAGCCGCGACGTAAGCTCCTCGAGAACTTCTCGAGCATCGGGCGGAAGGCGTTCACAACCGAAGCGATCGTGAAAACTGTCGCCAAGGCAGTAGAGGCGTCGTGCGCCAGTGCGTTCCACTTCGCCTGCAAGTGCGCTTAGTGTCGCGTGCGAATCATAAGGCGGGAGAAATTGCCCGAGGCGTGCGAACCAGCTTGCCTTTTCAAGATGCAGGTCGGCGACAAGAAGCGCTTGCTGCGATGGCCAGAAGAGCGCGCCATCGCTGCTCGGGAAGAATGTTTCGCCGGCGAACGAAAAGGGAACCATCCGTCCGCTCTAGTCATCCGGCTCGATTCTATCCAGCGCCTGTTTAACGCGGCGCAACGCACTTCCTTTTTGGCTAGGACGCGTGCGCGCTCTCAGGCGTGTTGCCGAGCGGAAGATTGGTTATTCGTAGTCGCCGCCCGACGGCGTCGGCCGGGGTGGCGCGGCAGCCGTCAGCCGAAGCGCTTCTGCGGCCTCGCTCAAGGACGCGAGTTCCTCCGTCTCATCCTCCTCGTCGATCCGCACCTTCTGGAGATTGCTGACGATCGATTCCTGGAGATCACGGGGACGGACGGTCTCGTCGGCAATCTCGCGCAGCGCGACCACGGGATTCTTGTCGCGATCGCGGTCGATCGTCAGGTCCGCTCCGCCGGAAATCTGGCGAGCGCGCTGCGCCGCAAGCAGGACAAGATCGAACCTGTTGGGTACCTTGTCGACACAATCTTCAACCGTAACGCGCGCCATTCGTCGCTCCGCAAAGCCTATCCCGCGAGGGAATATGGGATTTCAGGAAGGAGGCGCCAATAGCTTGCGGACAGGGCAAAAGTCAACAAAAGCTGCGCTGCATGGCCGATGGACCCGCCCAACATGTAAACGCTCGTGCGCCAATCGCACAGATCGCGGGCAACAGGTTGGAACTCATTGAGACGGGCGAGGCGCGCCTGCAGCTCCTGCTCGATCTCATTGATAGCGCGCAGAGCTCGGTGCGGATGCTCATGTACATGTTCAATCCCGATCCGGTCGGCGAACGGGTGCGAGATGCTCTGGTTGCCGCTGCCAAGCGCGGGGTTGACGTCAAGCTCATGGTCGACGGGTTTGGCTCGGGCGCGCCAGCCGATTTTTTCACGGCACTCAAGGATGCTGGAGGCGACCGCTGCGTGTTCAATCCGAGCTATGGGCGCCGATACCTGATGCGCAATCATCAAAAGCTCGTCCTCATCGATGATAAGACGGTGCTGATCGGCGGCGCCAACATTGATCAGAGCTACCTTGATGATGGTGTCCCCGGTCACTGGCGTGACTTGTGGCTCCGGCTCGATGGACCGCAGGCAAGGCTTCCCGGCGAATATTTCGATACACTGTTCCGCTGGTCAACGCATGCGCGGCCGAGACTTAACTATGCGCGGCGGCGGCTCGCAGAGTACAGCCAGTGGCGCGGTCCATTGCAGTGGAAATTCAGTGGCCCTCTGTCGCGCCGCAACAGCTGGTGGCGAAGCATTGGCCGCGACATTCGCCGCGGGCAGCGGCTTGATATGATCTTCGCTTATTTCGCGCCCCCCGGTGCGATGCTTCGACGGATTGGACGCCTTGCCCGTCGCGGAGAGGCACGGATCATCACGGCTGCGAAGTCCGACAATAATGCGACGATTGCAGCGGCTCGACACAGCTACAGCCGCCTGCTGCGCCGCGGTGTTCAAATGTACGAATATCAGCCGGCCAAGCTGCACACCAAACTCGCCATCGTCGACGACATCGTTCACATCGGCTCATCGAATTTCGATTACCGTAGCTTGTACATCAACATGGAGATCATGCTGCGCATCAAGGATGCGGGGCTAGCATCGGCGATGCGGGATTATTTCGAGGGCGAGCTAACCCAGTCGACCCGGATCACTCCTGCGCTGCACAAGCGCCGGGCGAACTTCTGGCGCCGGATCAAGTGGGCAGTATCGCACTTTCTCGTGAACGTGATGGATTATACCGTAACGCGGAGACTGAACTTCCGACCCGAAGGCTAACGCTCGCCCTCGCCCTTATACGCCCAGAACAAGGTTGCCGGCGGTACATTGATCCACTCAAAGCCGCGCTTGATCGGAGCAAAGTAGGGCTCGATGAAATCGCGAACCTTCGGGCTGAATTGATAAACGAGGAACGCACCTCCCGGCCGTATCACTTTCGCCGTCGCTTCCGCGATTGCATCCCCGACGCCTGGCGGGAGCGTCGAGAACGGCAGGCCGGACAGAACGTAGTCCGCTTTTCCAAGATGCCGATCGGCGAGGATCGACTCGACGTCTGCGGCGGAGCCCGTGATTGCGATGAGCCTTGGATCGTCGATCTGTTGCTTGAGATAGTGAGTGAAGTCGGGGTTGGTGTCGATTGTCACCAACGTCGCATCAGGTCCGAGCCGCTCGAGCACGGGCTTGGTAAACGTCCCCACGCCGGGACCATATTCGACAA
>DASRBJ010000179.1:0-2312 GCA_035653695.1 Sphingomicrobium sp. | reverse complement strand
ACGTTGACCGCGCGGGTTAAAGCGCATAGCGGCGGCACCTTAGCGACATCGCTGCTTAACCCTTAGACGGAAGGCTACTCCGCCCATGGCCGATGCACGACCATTGCACGCGCCCGCTCCCGAGGGCGCGACCGGAGTCATCATGTTTGCTGACGGAAGGACGGCCTGGGGCGTCGGCTTTGGAGCCGAAGGCGAGGCCGTCGGCGAGCTTTGCTTCAATACCGCAATGACGGGCTATCAGGAGGTGATGACCGATCCCTCATACGCCAAGCAGATCATCACTTTTACCTTTCCGCACATCGGCAATGTTGGCGCGAATGAGGAAGACGTTGAGGCCGGTGAAGCCCATGCGATCGGCTGCCTTGTCCGCGAAGCGGTGACCGACCCCAGCAACTACCGCGCTAGCCAAGATTTTGCCGAATGGATGGCGAAATCGGGACGGATTGGAATCGCCGGCGTCGACACGCGCGCACTAACGAAACTGGTTCGCAACGAGGGGCCACCGACGGTCGCAATTGCCCATCGAAGCGACGGCAAGTTCGATCTTGAGAAGCTGCGGTCCATGGCAGCCGCTTGGCCCGGGCTTGAAGGAATGGATCTGGCGAAGGACGTGAGCCGTCGCCAAGTAGAGCAGTGGACCGGCGGCAAGTGGCGCTGGGGCAAAGGCTATGATCTCGCCGGAAGCGAAAAGGACCGGCCGCACGTCGTCGCCGTCGATTACGGCAACAAGCGCAACATTTTCCGGCTCCTTGTCGAGGCTGGTGCACGCGTGACCGTCGTTCCGGCGACGGCTTCATTCGACGAAATCATGAGCCACGAACCCGATGGATTTTTTCTGTCGAATGGTCCCGGTGATCCTGCCGCGACGGGCGCTTATGCCGTGCCCGTCATTCGCGCGATGCTTGAGACGAAAAAGCCGTTGTTCGGCATTTGTCTCGGGCATCAAATGCTTGCCCTCGCGGTTGGCGGACGCACGTCGAAGATGTTCCAAGGGCATCGCGGCGCCAACCACCCGGTGAAGCGCCTTGCTGATGGCAAAGTCGAGATTACCAGCATGAATCACGGCTTTGCGGTCGAACGCGAGGGACTTCCCGAAAATGTGCGCGAGACCCACGTGTCGCTGTTCGACGGCAGCAATTGCGGGATCGAGCTCATTGATCGGCCCGCTTTTAGTGTTCAATATCACCCCGAGGCCAACCCGGGGCCGCAGGACAGTTTCTACCTCTTCCAGCGCTTCGTTGGAGCAATGAAGTGAAGAGACTTGCCAGCGCTGCCGCGATGGTCCCACTCGCCGCCTGCGCGACATCCGCACAGATGCACAGCGAAGAGCAGCTCAACAAAGTCGCCCTCGGCTGCGGGCTTGCTCTTGGTGAACTGATCCAAGACTCGAGTGAGAAAAAGCTTCTCTTGACCGTCCACGAGGATGCAAGCGCCGAGCAACGCCTCTGCGTTCTCAAATGGGCGCGTCGCAACGGCCTCAAGGCCGTGTTCGTCAACATGCAATTCCCGGCGGCCTAATGCCCAAGCGAACCGACATATCCTCGATCCTAATCATTGGCGCAGGTCCAATCGTCATCGGTCAGGCGGCTGAATTCGACTATTCTGGAAGCCAAGCGGTGAAGGCACTCAAGGCCGAAGGCTATCGGGTCATCGTCGTCAATTCGAACCCGGCGACGATCATGACCGATCCGGAACTTGCCGATGCGACCTATATCGAGCCAATCACACCCGAAGTCGTCGCGAAGATACTCGAGAAGGAACGGCCGGATGCGGTCCTTCCGACGATGGGAGGGCAGACGGCACTCAACACCGCGTTAGCGCTGTTCAAGAACGGAACTCTCGAGCGGCTCGGAATCGAACTCATCGGCGCGAACGCGGAAGCGATCGAAAAGGCCGAGGACCGACTGAAGTTCCGCGAAGCGATGGACAGGATCGGCCTTGAAAGCCCCCGTTCGGCAATCGCTCACAGCCTCGACGAGGCACTCGCCGGTCTTGATCGTGTCGGCCTTCCGGCAATCATCCGTCCGAGCTTCACCTTGGGAGGCACCGGCGGCGGTATTGCATATAACCGCGACGAGTTCGTGCGCATTGTGACGGGCGGCCTTGAAGCCAGTCCGACCACCGAAGTCCTGATTGAGGAGTCGGTGCTTGGGTGGAAAGAATATGAGATGGAGGTTGTTCGCGACCGTGCGGACAACGCGATCATCATCTGCTCGATTGAAAATGTGGATCCAATGGGGGTTCACACCGGCGACAGCATCACGGTCGCCCCAGCACTTACGCTGACCGACAAGGAATATCAGCGGATGCGC
>DASRBJ010000178.1:0-4172 GCA_035653695.1 Sphingomicrobium sp. | reverse complement strand
TCGACGGTAAGATGCTCACGGATCTGCCGCAGTCGCAGCGGCGACAGCGGCTCGAACGCTTCTTCCGCGCCAATGAAGCGCCGCGCCTTCACCTGTCTCCGATGACCCGTGATCGCCGCGCAGCCTTGGGGTGGCTCCAACGAAGCGGTGGTGCCCTCGATGGAGTCATCGCAAAGCGCATCGACTTCGAATATCGCTCGGGCGAACGCGCAATGGTAAAGGTGAAGCAGCAGCGCACCGCCGACTGTGTTGTCGGAGGCTTCCGCTACGCGGAAAAAAAGCGCGAGGTCGGGTCGCTGCTGTTGGGCCTATATGATGCTGAAGGTCGCCTCGACCATGTGGGATTTACCTCCGCCATACCCGCATCCGAGCGACGAGCGCTCACCAGCAAGCTCGAGCGTCTTATCGAGCCGCCCGGCTTTACCGGAAGTGCGCCAGGTGGTCCAAGCCGGTGGAACACGGCCCGCTCAATGGCGTGGGAGCCGCTTAAGCCCGTCCTCGTGGTAGAGGTGCGCTATGACCAGGTGACGGGTCGGCGGTTTCGCCACGGGACCGGCTTCCTGCGGTGGCGACCAGACAAGGACCCAGAGCAATGCACCTTTGCGCAGCTTGCGCCTGAGCTTAGACCGTCCGAGCTTAAAGAGCTTTTCGCGACATGAGCCAGACCGAACTGTTCGCGGCGCCGATCCTTGGAGGCCTGCGCTACCTGCCGCAAATCATCACCGACGACGAGCAGGATCAGTTGATTGCGAAGCTCTCTTCGGTCGAACTCGAACCGTTTCGCTTTCACGGGTGGCTCGGCAACCGCAAGACGAAGACTTACGGCTGGCGTTACGACTTCGATGACGCGAGTTTTGCCCCAGCAGAGCCGATTCCCGATTGGCTGGCTGACTTGCGTGCGAAAGCTGGAGCGTTTGCCGGGATCGAGGACAATGAATTCGCTCATGTGCTTCTTGCACGCTACGATCCCGGAGCAGGAATAGGATGGCATCGCGATCGCCCACAGTTTGAAAACGTCGTTGGTGTCTCATTGGGATCGCTTGCGACCATGCGGTTCCGACAGCGCACAAGCGAAGGCTTTCGACGTACGAAAATCGAGCTTGAGCCTCGTTCCGCCTATCTGCTTTCCGGGCCGTCACGGTGGGAATGGGAACATAGCATCGCACCGGGCGACCGGTTGCGCTTTTCCATCACCTTCCGGACGCTGTCGCGAAAGGGACGCGAAATTGCGACCCACCATGGCTGACGGGAACGGTCCGCCACCGAAACGGTTGTGCGCGCATGCGCTTGGGACCGTTGTTTGCGTTGCTGCTCTGGAGCTGTTCCAAAGGCCCTGACGCCGACTTGCCTTCCATCGGCGAAGCTCGGTCGTTGGCGGCCGAATGGGCGCTCGTCAACGAACAAGCGGCCAAGGGCCACCTTACGCAGACCTATGTCGAAACCATGCACGACCAGCTGCGGCAGCAGTTGCAGTCGGCGCAACGTTCGCTCGCTAACCCCAATAGCGGCTACGGTCGTGAAATACGGGCGCTGATGCGGTTGCCGGACAATGCTACCCCCGCGGCTCTGCGCGTGCACGTCGGCAAGATCAGGCAGATCGAGGAAAGTCTTGAATCCGCTTGAGCTGACCTTGGGGATCATGACCGCCGTCGGCGGCTTCGTCGACATCAGTCAACTTGTATTCTCGGCGCAGGCTGGATCGCTCTTTGGCTATGCACTCATCGCCGCGTTCGCAATCTCGACGCTTGGCATCATGGTTTTCGGCGAGATGTGCGGTCGTGTCGCGGCGGTCGCCCACCAACCCGTGTTCAGTCTCATTCGACACCGCCTCGGGCTTAACCTTGGACTGTTCACGCTGGGAGCCTCGGTTTTCAGCACAGTAATTACATGCGCTGCAGAAGTCGGCGGGATGGGATTGATCCTCAATTTGCTGACGGGAGCTCCGTACCGGCTGATGTGCGTCACGAGTGTTCTGCTCCTGATTGCCTCGATGTGGATCCTCCCATTCAAGTGGATCGAGCGAAGTTTTGGATTGCTCGGCCTGTTCATGATCATCTTCTTGGTCGCACTCGTCGCACTCCATCCGCCGTGGGAGCAGGTTGCCAACGGTTTCGTTCCGCAGGTGCCACATGGCCTTTCGCCGAAGAAGCTCCTCACTTACGCCTATTTCGTTGTCGCGATCTTCAGCGCCGTGATGTTTCCGTACGAGGCCTATTTCTACTCATCGGGCGGGATTGAAGAGCGTTGGGGTCCCAAGGATCTCCTGACGAACCGCGTAACGAGCATCGTCGGCATGGCCTTGGGAACTCTTCTCTCGATCGCCATTGTGGCGATCGCCGCGCAAATTTTCGCGCCCGTGAATGTTGGTCCGGTAACCCCGGGAAGCGTCGCACTCCAGGGCGCAATCCCGTTTGGCAAGACCGGCTTGGTTCTCGCACTGCTCGGCATGTTCTTCGCCGTTGCCGGTGCCGCGGTAGAGACAGGCATGGCGAGTGCTTATTCAATCGCGCAGTTCTTTGGATGGGAATGGGGTCGTCGCAAGAAACCCTGGGAAGCGCCGCGGTTCACGCTTACCTGGATCCTCGTCATGCTGATCGCAGTTGCCGTAGTCCTCAGCGGCATGGCGGTCATGGACCTCGTCAATTATTCGATCGTGTTCTCGATCGTCGTCTTGCCGCTCAGCTACTTTCCTCTGATGCTGCTTGCTAGCGACAAGAGCTACATGGGAAGTTACGCAAACAAGTGGCTGGCGAACGGCCTTGGCTGGACATTCTTGCTGATAGTGACGATCGCTGCAATCGCCGCAGTTCCACTCTACCTGCTAACGTCGGGAGGGCAGGCATGAACCTTTCGGGGCGCGTCAAGCTGGTGAGTCAGCTTCTGGACCTTCCAATCATCGACAAGGATGAGCAGTGGTGCGGGATAGTGGACGATGTCGAGCTCGAGGTTGGAGCTCGAATGCAAGTGCGCGTCAAGGCACTGCTCACTGGGCCAGGCGCCTACGAGGGCCGCATGCCGGCGTGGATTTACTTCATCGTCCGCCGACTGGCCGGTGACCGGATCGTCCGAGTGCCGGCGGAAGAAATTGCTGAAATTGGACCCGTGGTGAAGCTCAAGAGCCGAGCAGACCAGCTGAAACTCAATGCGGTAGAGGAGAAGCTGCGCCAGTGGATCCCGCGGGTGGGGGCAATGTGAAGAAGCTTTCGGAACTCCGCGACGCCAAAGTGAAGACGCTCGACGGGCAGATGCTCGGGCGCGTGCATGAGGTTCATTCGGAAAATGGCCGGGTGACGGCGGTCACCTGCGGCCCAGGAAGTCTCATTGAAAGGCTAACAGCGAAGACGCGAGGGAGGCGGATACCCTGGGAATGCGTCTGCCGCATCGAACACAACCAAATCGTGGTGACGCCCGATCCGCCACAACGAGTTACCGCAACTCGAACCCGGCGAGGCACTCGGCGAACCAGCGCGCAGCAGTCAAAGCGCTAAGGTCG
The DNA here is from genome assembly GCA_035653695.1 of Sphingomicrobium sp. GTDB lineage: Bacteria > Pseudomonadota > Alphaproteobacteria > Sphingomonadales > Sphingomonadaceae > Sphingomicrobium. The sequence goes on along the minus strand of DASRBJ010000178.1, from coordinate 679 downwards.
CTCGGGTCGAGTGGAGGATCCCACTCGGTGAGATCGATCAGCCGAACGCGCCGTTCGGACGCGAGCCGACGAACCGCAACGAAGAAGTCGTGAACGGCCATTCCGCCGGGCCGCGCGCCGGGCGCACCTGGAAACTGCGCTCGATCCATCACGTCGATGTCGCAATCGACGACAAGTGCTTCGCAATGCCGCACGTGGCGAAGTGCTCGATCAACTGCCCGGCTGATGCCCGAGCGGCGCACTTCATCGATCGTTACAACGAGATTGCCGGCAGCGAGCGCATCATCATGCATTTTGCGGCTGTTGGCGAAGCTCGCCAGCCCGACCTGCGCGATATTTGTCCCCGGCAATCCATCCTCGATGAGGGCGCGAACCGGATTGCCATTACCGAGCCCCTCGTCGAGATCCCGCATGTCGAAATGAGCGTCGAGCGTGACGAGGCCAATGCTTGCGAGTGGAAGCCCAAGGCCAAGAACGCCGGGTCGAGTAATCGCGTTGTTTCCTCCCACGAGAATGGTTAGCTCGTGCCGCGCAGCGCTGCTTCTGACAGCGTTAGCGATAAGCGGCGTTGCCTCCTCGATCGAAAGGTTGCTGACCGGGACGTCGCCGTGATCGGAAACTTGAGTTGATAGGTCGCGCCCACTTTCGACGTCATAGCGTCCGATGCGGCGCAAAGTCT
>DASRBJ010000177.1:0-10298 GCA_035653695.1 Sphingomicrobium sp. | reverse complement strand
CATGACGTCACCTTGATCCACCGGCGCGACTCCCTTCGTGCCGAGAAAATCCTCCAGGATCGGCTGTTTGCCAACGCGAACATCAACATCGTCTGGGACAGCGAAGTAGTTGAGTTCGTTGGCGGCGGTATGCCCGAAGCGCTGATTGGGCTCGACATCCGCAACAGACGAACTGGCGAAATCAGTCGGATCGAGTGCGAAGGCGCTTTCGTTGCAATTGGCCATGAACCTGCAACCGAGTTGTTCAAAGGACAGCTGGCGCTCGACGAAGACGGGTACATACTGGTCGAGCCTGGCTCAACGCGAACGAGCGTCGAGGGCGTATTTGCCTGCGGTGACGTCATGGACAAGGTCTACCGACAGGCAGTTACTGCTGCCGGGACCGGTTGCATGGCAGCACTCGATGCCGAGAAATATCTCGCAGCCCGGGAATATGAGGCAATAGCCGCCGAGTAGGCAGAGCAAAAAGGGGGTCGCCAGTGAAGCCAGCCGGACCGATCCCACCTTATTTCAGTGCCGATGACCGTGGGCAATTGCTCATCGGTGGACGTTCTTGCGATGAACTTGTCGCCGAAGCGGGCCGGACGCCCCTGTTCGTCTACGACAACAATATCGTCGGTGCCCAGATCGCACGGTTCAAGGGAGCGATGCCGGACGGGATTTCGCTATTTTATTCCGTCAGTGCAAATCCCTACCAGCCGCTGCTCGAGTTTCTCGGGCGGTATGTCGATGGATTTCGAATCGTCTCGGTCGGCGAGTTGAAGCTCCTCGAGCAGGCAAAGCTTGCTGGATTGCCAATCAACTTCGCCGGACCCGCGAAGCTCGACAGCGAACTCGATGAAGCGGTGAGAACAGGTGCAACGATTAGCATCGAGAGTGAGGGCGATGCGCGGCGGGCAATTGCGGCCGCGGAACGCGCACGCATCACGCCGCGAATCTGCGTTCGCGTAACCCCTCCGTTCACGATCGAAGCGGGACGTATTGCTGCGGGTCAGGCACCAAGTCCATTCGGCGTTGACGCCGAGCGAGTGCCTGGACTTGTTTGTGCGCTGCTGGAGGCCGGCGCCGACTGGCGAGGGCTTCACATGTTTAGCGGAGTCCAATGCCTGGATGCTGAGACGCTTTCTGAGGTATATCGATTAAGCTTGGAATGTTCAGGGGAAATTGCCGGTACGATCGGTCGGCCAATCCCGGAAATAAACCTTGGTAGCGGGTTCGACGTGCCTTGCGCTGCCGGCGATGAACCGCTCGATGTCGACGCGGTCGCAAGGAATCTCAATCGAACGCTGTGCGAGACGTCACCCTTACTTGCGACTACCCGCTTCACGATCGAACTCGGGCGGTGGCTTGTTGGAGAGTGCGGCGTCTATTTAACAAGGATCATCGACCGATCGGAAAGCGGTGGCCGAATATTCCTCGCGACGGATGGTGGCGGGCATCATTTCATGCGCGCAACTGGTATGCTCGGCGAACGTGGAACGGTGAGTTTTCCGATCGGCATTGCGAACAGGTTCAACGCTCCTGTTGATGAAGAGGTAAGCGTGACCGGTTGCCTGTGCACGCCATTCGACGTGCTCGGCGACGAGATTGGACTTCCACACGCCGACGTTGGTGATCTTGTGGCGGTCTTCTGCGCGGGCGCATACGGGCTCACTGCCAGTCCACAGGCATGGGAAAGCCGACCACCGGCACGCGAGCTGTTGGTTTAGATCGGCAAGGGGCTCCCCCGCCTATCCGCCTGTCGAGACTTGCCCCTTCGATGATCAGCTAAGCGTCAGCCAAGCTGCGGATGCTCGCGGTTAGAGCGATGGGTAGATCGCTCCTACAAAATAGAGCCCGTGTGAAGGAGCGTTGAAGCCGAGCGCCGCGCGATCTCGAGCTTCGAGTGCCTTGCGAATATCGTCGGCGGCCCACTGGCCGCGACCGACCATCGCGAGGCAACCCACCATGGAACGCACTTGATGGTGAAGGAAGCTCCGCGCCGAAGCAATGACGTGGACCTCGTCGCCAGAAACCACGACATCGAGTTGATCGAGCGTCTTCAGCGGGCTTTGCGACTGACATTGCGCGGACCGAAATGTCGTGAAGTCATGTCGTCCCAAGAGGTGGGCGGCGCCTTCGCGCATGGCCTCGATGTCGAGTGGCACCGCCATGTGCCATACGCGACCCGCGTCAAGCGCCGGCGGAGCGCGGCGATTGAGGATACGGTAGAGATACCGACGGCCAACGCACGAAAAGCGCGCGTGCCAGTCGCCAGGAACAGCTTCGGCATCGATGATGGAGATGGGATTTGGCCGAACGAGCGCGTTTAAGCCCTCACGTAGCCGATGTGCCGTAATGCTCCTTTCGACGTCGACATGGGCAGCCATGGCAAGCGCATGGACGCCGGCATCCGTGCGCCCGGCGGCCGTGAACACCGATTTCTCGCCGGTTATATGCTCGAGTGCTTCCTCGAGGGTCTCTTGAACGGATGGTCCGTGGTCCTGCCGCTGCCATCCCATGAATGGGCTGCCGTTATATTCGATCGTCAATCGCCACCTTGTCACGAGAGGATCGTTCCTTGAGCGATTGGAAAGCCTCGCAGGAGCTCGGCTGCATCCATTGCGGCGCGACCGCCGCGCTGCACCGAGAGCGGCCGGATTGCTCCTTCGCCGGTCGCGATGCACAGACAGTCATCGACGACTTCGCCGGGCCTCCCTGTGCGATCGATGACCTCGGCTGCGAGAAGCTTGATGCGTTCACCATTAACCTCGAACCACGCTCCTGGAACGGGATTGAATGCCCGTGACGCTCGCTCGATGTCGGTCGCCGGTTTTGACCAATTTATTCGCGTCTCGGCTTTGTCGATTTTTGCGGCATAGGTCATTCCCTCGCTCGGCTGTGGCCGAGGAGGAGACGGGTTTTCCAACCAGGAGATCAACGCATCGGCGCCGATATACGCAAGCTCTTTGGTGACTTGGCCAGCGTTTTTCTTGTCGATCATGAGTTCCCGCTTGAGCAGCATCGGTCCAGTGTCGAGCCCTTCATCCATCTGCATGAGGGTGACGCCGGTGACCGGATCACCAGCAAGAATCGCGCGCTGGATGGGAGCAGCGCCTCGCCAGCGTGGAAGTAGCGAAGCATGGACGTTTACGCAGCCTTGTCGCGGTGCTTCGAGAATCGGCTTCGGGAGGATCAATCCGTACGCCGCGACGACGGCGAGATCCGCGTGAAGCGCTCGAAACTTATCTTGTTCCTCGGCATCCCTCAGGGTTCGAGGCGTGCGGACCTCGATCCCAAGCTGTTCAGCGACCGCATGGACCTGCGTCTTACGGTCAGCCTTTCCGCGCCCCGCCGGGCGCGGTGGCTGCGCGTAAGCCGCGACGACGTCATGACCGGCCGCAACCAGCGCCCTCAGCGAGGGGACGGCAAAATCCGGCGATCCGAGGAAGACGATGCGCATCGCACGCCTATGGCGAAAGCTCGTCGAATTGCCTACCTCAGCGCATAGTGGCTAGTCATGAAATCGAAGCGTTGAGCCAGGCGCTGGCGCGCCTTCCGGGTCTTGGGCCAAGATCCGCCCGTCGTGCCGTGCTGCACCTCATGAAACGGCGCGAAACGGCACTGCAGCCGCTCCTCGTTGCACTACAGGACGTTGCCGAAAAACTATCAACCTGTTCGCTGTGCGGGAATGTCGACACCTGTGATCCGTGTACAATCTGCCGCGACCCGCGCCGTGACGACAAGTCGGTGTGTGTCGTCGAGGAGGTGGCTGATCTGTGGGCGCTCGATCGCTCGCGGCTTTTCCCGGGGCGTTACCACGTCCTTGGTGGTCGCCTCTCGGCGCTCGAAGGCGTCCGGCCGGAAGACCTCAGCATCGACCAGCTCATCGGCCGTGTCGCAAAGGGGGGAATCGACGAGATAGTGCTTGCAATGAACGCCACCTTGGAAGGGCAGACCACGGCCCACTATCTCGCCGAACGCCTCGAGGGATATCCGATACGTCTCAGCCAGTTAGCTCATGGACTTCCCGTTGGCGGTGAGCTCGACTACCTCGATGAGGGAACACTTGCGCAAGCGCTGCGCGCGCGTCGGCCAATCGCCTGAAGGTTCCTTAATGCAAGCCGCTGAACCATGACCCTCATGCGTTTGCCCGCTCCCTTGCGGCGGCAGCGGGGCCGACCTAAATCCCTGCCATGGCCATTCGCCGCATTTACGAGACTCCGGATCCTGTCCTCAGGCAAATCAGTAAGCCGGTGGAGACGTTCGATGACGCGTTGAGAGCGCTCATCGCCGACATGTTCGAGACCATGTACGACGCGCCCGGTATTGGGCTTGCGGCGGTGCAGGTCGGCGAACCCATTCGTCTTCTCGTGATCGACCTGCAGGAGCCCGAAGACGCCGAAAATCCCGAGAGCGCGGTCATCAAGCAGCCACGCGTTTTCATAAACCCGGAGGTTCTGTGGCACTCGGACAATGAAGTCCCCTACACCGAGGGCTGCTTGTCAGTACCGGAGCAATATGCCGAGGTGATGCGGCCCGACAAAATTCGTGCCCGCTGGCAGAATGAGCACGGCGAAACGTTCGAAGAGGAAATCGAAGGCCTTCTCGCGGTGTGCCTTCAACACGAAATGGACCATCTGAACGGCGTTCTCTTCATCGACCATCTCTCCCGGCTAAAGCGCGACATGGTTCTAAAGAAGCTTGCCAAGTGGCGGAAGGAACAACAAAAAAAGGCTGCATGATAAGCCGGCGCTAGGGGCTCTGGCGAGCTGGCGCTCAATGAATAGGAGCCGGACCGTTGGTCAGCTCGCGATGGACTCCGCCGCAAGTCGGCAGTCGGCGGCACATTCGCGGCACATCTGGGCGCACAAGCGGCAATGTTCGTGCTCGTGCTTCTCGCACTCCGCGGCGCATTCGTCGCAAATTCGTGCGCACAACTCGAGCATTTCGCGGAGGACTTGTTCATTGCTCCCCGTTCGTCGAACGGAAAGTTTCCCCGCAGCTTCGCAAATGTCCGAGCAGTCGAGACAGATCCGAATGCACTGCTTCATGTCCATTTTCTCTGCGGCGCATGCGTCGGCGCAGCTGAGGCACATTCGCGCACAATACATTAAGTGATGCGCGGCATCGCCAAGCGGCTGGTTGACGTGACCAGCAACGTCAGGGTGCAGTGCGATCATCTTGCGAATGGACATGGCGTTCTCCCGATGGGGCAAACCTGTGGATAGCGCGATCCGTTCCGCTTGTCGCGGAAACTGACCAGGCGTAAGTTCGCTTTCTGTTCCGCAGGAGTTGAGCCATGAGCCTGGCTGTTGTCGCGTTTGTCTGTCTTGCGCTCGTGGTTGGCGCACTTCTCGGTTGGCTTTACGCCAGCCGGCAATCGGCCGCAGCCCAACAAGCGATCGATAATCTTCGTGCGCAGGCCGAAGGAGTGACGAAGGAGCGTGACGAGCTGCGGACCCTTTATGCCGATGCCAGTCGTGATCTTGCCACTCTGCAGGCGGATGCGCGCAACGTCGATCAGCGGCTGAAGGATCTTGCCGAGTCTCGTGATGCGCTCGTTGCGCAATTCCGGAACGTCGGCGACGAACTGCTTGAAAAGGCGCACAAGGACTTCCTCGAGAAGGCGGGAGAGCGCTTGTCCCGGGCCGACCAGCAGAGCGAAGCGAAGCTCAAGCAGCTTCTGCAACCTGTTGAAAGTACGCTCAAACGATACGAGGAGGGACTGCAACGGGTCGAGAAGGAGCGGGAGGGTAGCTATCGCGAGCTGAACAAGGCCGTCGAACTCCTGCGGGCGGACCAATCATCAGTCAAAGAGGAAACAGCCAAGCTAGTGAATGCGCTTCGCTCCAATCCGAAGACTCGCGGCCGCTGGGGCGAAGAAAGTCTCAAGAACGTTTTGGAGCAGGCGGGTCTCAATCCGTATTGCGATTATCGCGCTGAGGTATCGGTCGACACGGATGACGGCCGACTGCGTCCGGACGTGATTGTTCGGTTGCCGGGCGGCGGCCACATTGTCATCGATGCGAAGTGCTCGCTCAACGCGTATCTCGATTCATGCGACGAGGTCGATGATTCCAAGCGTCTCCTCCATCTCAGGAGCCATCTGAACTCGGTTAAGTCGCACGTGCAGAAGCTCGCTTCCAAATCCTATTGGGAACAGTTTGGGAGCACGGCCGACTTTGTCGTCATGTACATTCCCGGAGAGCATTTCCTGACGGCGGCGTTGGAACAGGATGCGAGGGACAAGAATGATCCAGCGCTGTGGGACTGGGCCCGTGAACGCCGCGTCCTAATCGCGACACCCACGAATCTCCTCGTGATTGCGCGCCTCGCCGCGACTTATTGGCGACAGGACCAACAGACACGTGAAGCGGCGGAGATCGCAAGTCTCGGAAAAGAGCTTCATTCGCGCCTGGCGACGATGGCGGAGCATGTCGCGTCGGTCGGCGCAAATCTCAGCCGCGCCAATAACGCGTACAACAAGATGGTCGGAAGCCTCGAAAGCCAGGTCCTCACGCAGGCGCGACGATTCGAAGATCATGGAGCAGGAAGTCCCAAGCAGATCGTCGAACTGCCGATGGTGGAGGCTAGCCCGCGACCGCTGACCAAGATCAGCGTCAGGGCGTCGAACGATGATCCACCGCAAATTGCCGCGGAATAGATTGATCGCGAAGCGGCCGTCCTTGTGCGCACGTAAGTACGTTCAGCGGTTTTGGCGCGGGTGTTACAGTCATGGACGTCAAGCCGCGCGCCAGCTTGCCTTGACCGCAAAGGCCATCACGGCCGCGGCTATCGCGGCGTTGAGGCTGTCAGCGCGTCCCGCCATCGGAATTTTCACGAGAAGGTCGCATTCTTCCTCGTACGTTCCTGGCAGTCCCTGCTGTTCGTTGCCAATGAGAAGGAAACACGGTTCCTGATATTGAGCGTCAAGATAGTCGTTCGTGGCTTTGAGGCTGGTGCCGACGAGCTGGCCGTCGCCGGCGCGGAGCCAGGCGATGAACTCGGCCCATCGCGCGGTCGCAATTTGCTGCGTAAACAGCGCGCCCATCGACGCCCTCACCGCTTCGACGGAAAATGGATCAGCGCAGTCGTCGACCAATATCAATCCACCGGCGCCAACCGCATCCCCGGTCCTGAGGATCGTGCCGATATTGCCGGGGTCCCTCAGCGCCTGAGCAACCATCCAGAGCGGCGCACTTGTGCGATTAATCTTCTCGAGCGCCGTCTCGGGTTGCCGATAGGCGCCGAGAAGCATCTGCGGATTATCTTTGCCCGACATCTTGGCAAGGATTTCGGCGCTGGTCTCGATTGCATCGCCCCCCGATTGTTCGGTCGCCGCGATGATTTCAGCAGCAAGCGGGTGCCTTGCGCCTTCGGGTGAAAATGCAATGATTTGCGGGAGCTTGCCGCTATCCCGTGCTTCAGCCAGGATCCTTAGGCCTTCGGCGAGGAAGAGACCCTCGGAGCGGCGGGCCTTCTTGTCGCGTAGCGAGCGCAACAACTTGACGGTTGTATTGGAAAAAGCGGTGACTTCGCGGGGCATTATTCCTCCCCGAACCGCTCCTCTACGAGCGTGACGAGCTTCGCAAGCGCCTCGTTTGCCGTCTCGCCCTCGACATGGATGGTGATCGTGTCGCCCATTGCTGCACCAAGCATCATGAGACCCATGATCGATGTTCCGCAAACGCGGTTACCGTCCTTTTCGACCTCGATCGGCGTTCCAAGCTCGCTTGCAAGGTTGACGAATTTCGCGCTTGCCCGCGCATGAAGGCCGCGCCGATTCGAGATGAGGACCTCGCGGCTGACTGCGCTCAAGCCGCCGCTTCCCCGAGGATTTCGGAGGCAACGGAAATGTATTTGCGTCCGGCCTCGCGCGCGGCTGCGACCGCCGCGTGGACCGGCATCACCTTGCGCGCGCCTTCAAGCCTGATCAGCATCGGAAGGTTCACGCCCGCGATCACCTCGATGTTCTCGGTCTTCATGAGACTGATCGCAAGATTGGACGGAGTACCGCCGAACAGGTCGGTGAGGATTATGACTCCCTGGCCCTGGTCGACGTGATTGATCGCTGCCGCAATATCCTTGCGGCGCCCTTCCATATCGTCATCCGGTCCGATGCAGATCGCTTCGATCGCTTCCTGCGGACCAACTACATGTTCCATTGCGGTGACGAACTCGGCCGCGAGACGGCCATGGGTCACCAACACTAGTCCGATCATCGACTCAACTTACCTCGCTCCCCGGAGCGCGCCCAGATTGCCGTTCGAACGTGTCCCTCGACCTTGGAGCGAGATCACGGTGACGGACATTGGGTGCAAATCCGGCACGCCCTAACCGTTCCGCCATTTCGACTGCTGCGGCCACCGACCGGTGTCGCCCTCCCGTACAACCGAATGCAACGGTCACGTAACTTTTGCCCGCGGCCCAGTAGCGGGGAATCCAGTCGATGAGAAGCGATTCAATGCGTTCGATTGCGTCGGTCCAGCCCTCGGCCTGTTCCAGATAGGAACGAACGGGCTCGTCAGCGCCCGTCAACGGGCGCAATTCCTCGATCCAGTGGGGGTTGGGAAGGAACCTTAGGTCAAACACCAGGTCGGCGGTGCGGGAAATCCCGCGAGCAAAGGAAAAGGATGAGATCGTGAGGACCGGCTGGTCCGAATCGCCGCCGAACCGGCGCCTCAGTTCGTCGCGCAATTCGGCAGGCGAAAAGTCGGTTGTATCGATAATGCTGTCCGCAGCCGTGCGTAGCGGCCACGTCAGCTGCCGTTCCTGCGCGATCCCGTCCTCTGCTGGCCTGTCGGGCGCGAGGGGATGACGACGCCTGGTCTCGTCATATCTCCGGATCAGTTCACTGCTGGATGAATCGAGATAAAGCAGTTCCGGTTCAACGCCTTCAATCGAGTGGATGAAGTCACCCAAGGTCTCCGGGTCGAACCCTCGACTTCGAACGTCCATTCCGATCGCCACATTGGCCGTTCTCTGGCCGCCGCCGTAGACAAATTCCTGGACCAGATCGGCTGGCAAGTTATCGACGACTTCCCAGCCCATGTCTTCCAAAGCATCAAGGACGGTCGATTTGCCCGCCCCGGACATGCCGGTGACGAGCAGCAGGCGCGGCAGCCGCCGCGCTGAACTCATCAGAATCGAATGCCCATGCGGTCGAGGGCGACCGACACCTTTGAAGCTGCGGACGCCGTCATGGCGTCAATCGTAACCAAAGGCAGTTGGACGCCGAGGATCGGCCGCTCACGGCTGTCATCAGGAAGACGCCGGATGTCGCTCGTCAACTCCACGATGAGCGCAACCGGTACGTTGTCCGCTCGTTCCATTTCGACGATACCAATGCCTCGGATTTCGAGCTTGCCAGCGATGGTTGGTGGCGCCGATGCGAGGAGGCGACTGCCGTCCTTTCGAACGATTGTTTGATCATCGCTGACGAGCGTGAATCCGCGATCGATCAGACGCAGCGCGAGATCCGATTTCCCAGAACCTGATGGACCGGTGATCAGCACTGCGCGACCATTGCTTGCAACGGTGCTGCCATGCACCGTTTCGGCACTGAGGCGCGGGCCAGGTGTCGGATTCATCGGATTCATTCGCGGTCTGCCGCCGGGAGTTTGATAGTAAAGCGCGCACCCGAAGGAGCGTCATCGCGGTCCTGCACGTCAATCTCTCCATCATGGCCATTCACGATTGCCTGGGCGATAGCAAGGCCGAGACCCGAATGCCGCCCGAACTTTTCGCTCTCCGGACGTACTGAATGGAAGCGGTTAAAAATAGCCTCACGCGCGTCAGGCGGAACCCCAGGTCCTTCGTCATCAATTCGGACTCGGACGTCGTCGCCAACGCGTGCGACCACGATTTCGACGAGACCCCCCGGGGGCGAGAAGCTCACGGCGTTGTCGATGATCGCGTTGATCGCGCGGGCGAGCCGATCTGGCTTGCCCATGACTACCGCGCTTTCCTTCCTTGGTCGTGCAAAGGCGATTCGGGCGGTGCCCTTTTCCCTGCGAGTTTCCCAACTCTCCGCGAGCTGCTTAACGACCGCGCCGAGATCGACGCGCTCAAAGGTCGCACGGGAGAGCTCGGCATCGGTTCGCGCTGCTTCGCTGATGTCGCCAATAAGCCGGTCCAAGCGCGCCACGTCTTCGCGGACGATCGCCTTGAGCTTCTCTCGAAGAGCCGGATCCTCAACCCGGTCGAGCCCGTCTATCGCCGACCGCAGCGAAGCGAGTGGGTTCTTGAGTTCGTGAGTGACATCGGCGGCAAACGCCTCGATCTTGTCGATCCGGTGCCGCAGTGACTGGCTCATG
>DASRBJ010000176.1:0-2950 GCA_035653695.1 Sphingomicrobium sp. | reverse complement strand
AAGCGGAAGCGATCGGGAAGCCGCAATCCACGACTTGCGAAGCCAGGTGGAAGCGCTCGAAGCCGACCGCCTCACAACACAAAAGACAATCCAGCGAGTGCAATTCGAAATCACGCGACGCCGCATCGTAGCGCCGGTCAGTGGAAAATTCGGCGAGGTCGCAATCTTGCGATCGGGGGCGTATGTTGCAGAAGGCGAGAAACTCGGCACCATCATTCCATCGGGCGAGCTACGAGTCATCGCCGACTTCCCTCCCCCCTCCGCACTCGGCCGCATTCACCCCGGCCAACCCGCCCATCTCCGACTCCAAGGTTTTCCGTGGACGCAGTTCGGCAGTGTGCCAACACATGTCACCAGCGTTGCCGGTGAAGTACGCGACGGTTACGTGCGCGTAGAGCTTGCCGTCGATCGCTCAGTAAACTCTATCCCGTTGCAACACGGGTTACCGGGCACCGTCGAAGTTCAGGTTGAAAACGTCACTCCGGCAGCGCTGTTGCTGCGTGCCGCGGGACAGATGATCGCGACCCCCAAGACTCCGTTCGCCAGGCAGGCGCAGTGACCCTGCGCCGGTTTCTCGCTCCGGAAGTCGTGCAGTCCTCTGCGATGGACTGTGGACCTGCCAGTCTCAAATGCCTGCTCGAAGGCTTCGGAATTTCCGCGAGCTATGGCCGTCTCCGCGAAGCCTGCCAAACAGACGTTGACGGTACGTCTATCGACACGCTCGAACAAATCGCAATTCAGCTTGGGCTTGAGGCGGAACAGATCATGCTCCCGCTCGATCATCTGCTGCTCCCGGCCAGCGATGCGCTGCCGGCAATCGTCGTCGTGCAGCTTGCGATCGGCCTGACACACTTCGTGGTCGCGTGGCGTCGTCACGGACCGATCATCCAGTTAATGGATCCCGCCGTAGGCCGGCGCTGGGCGACGTCCACACGCTTTCGCGAACAGGTCTACATCCATACGGCGACCGTGCCCGCCGAGGGCTGGCGCGAGTGGGCCGGGTCTGAGCCGTTCTTAAAAGTGCTGCGCCAGCGGATGTCAGCGGTCGGTGTTGGCCGCAGCGCTGCAAGAGCGCTGATTGATGCCGCGACGAAAGACTCTAGCTGGAGATCGCTGGGCGCACTCGACGCCGCAACGCGAATGACGCATTCGATGGTCAGCGCCCGTGGCCTGCGTCCAGGCCGCGAAGCTGGAAGCGTGTTGAAGCGCTTCTCGGAAGACGCCGAACAGATCCCCGACAATTACTGGTGCGTACGACCCGGCCCGCCAGACGACGATGGCGCCGAACAACTTCGGTTCCGAGGTGCTGTCCTGCTGCGCGTGACCGGAGTGGTCAGGCGCAGCGAGCAAGCCGAAGCCGCCCCCGCACTCCCTCGCGATTTGGTGGCAGCGCTGAAAGAAGCCCCCGCGCGGCCCGGCCGCGAATTGCTTCGCCTGCTAAGGGCCGACGGGTTCCTGGCCCCCTCGGCCCTCACGCTCGCAATGCTGATCGCAACGGGCGGAGTGATTGTTGAAGCACTTCTCTTCCGAGGTATTTTCGACCTCGGTCGCGAACTAGGCACCGCCGGGCAGCGCATCGCGGCGATGCTGGCCTTCGTGCTATTCGGTGTCGCACTCCTGTTACTCGAGTTCCCGTTGGCAAACGGCCTCCTCCGTATCGGCCGGTGCCTCGAGGTCCGCCTGCGTCTCGCATTTCTGCAGAAAATCCCGCTGCTCGGTGACCGTTATTTCCAAAGCCGTCTAACCTCCGACATGGCCGAGCGCAGCCATAGCATTCACCAGGTGCGACACCTGGCCGAACTGGGCGGCCAGCTCACACGATCCACGTGCGAGCTGCTTCTGACCACCGCCGCAATCATCTGGCTTGCTCCGGAAAGCGCACTATGGGCCATTGCGTCCGCGGCTTGCGCACTGCTCCTCCCGCTGATTGCACAACCGCCCCTAATGGAACGCGACCTCCGAGTACGCAGCCACCTCGGTGCGCTGAGCCGCTTCTATCTCGACGCGCTGCTGGGCCTGGTAGCGATTCGCGCACACGGCGCCGAACGGTCCGTGCGCCGGGAACACGAGGGACTGCTACTCGAATGGGCCCGTGCAGGATTCGGACTACAGCGGATCGCGGTCTCAGTCGATGCGCTGCAATTCCTCTGCGGTTTCGGTCTCGCAGCCGCGCTGCTGCTCACGCACCTGGGACGAGGTGTCGAGCCAGCCAGCGTTCTCCTGCTGGCGTACTGGGCGCTGAACCTCCCAGTGCTCGGGCAGGACATCGCGCTCGTTGCCTGGCAGTATCCCGCCTATCGCAACATGACGCTACGCTTACTCGAACCGCTTGGCGCGCCGACTCAACGATTACCGGAAGAGACCGACACGCGACCGAATAACACCCCTATCGAAGCCGCCCTCGAAAATGTGACCGTCCACGCCGGCGGCCACACCATTCTTGATGAGATCAACGTGTGTATCGAAGCGGGCAGCCATGTTGCGATCGTGGGGCCATCGGGCGCCGGCAAATCGAGCCTCGTCGGACTCCTGCTGGGATGGCATCGGGCGGCCGCGGGCCGAGTCACAATCGATGGACAAGAACTCGACGAAGCGCGATTGCACACGCTGCGTTCCGAGATCGCATGGGTCGACCCAGCGGTCCAACTCTGGAATCGCTCCTTCGTCGAAAATCTCTCCTACGGCGCCGCACCGGATGCGCCTCTGCCCATCGCGACCGCAATCGATGCCGCCGACCTTCATGGAGTTCTCGAAAAACTACCCGATGGACTGCAAACGTCATTGGGCGAGAGCGGAGCACTCGTCTCCGGCGGCGAAGGGCAGCGCGTACGTCTCGGTCGAGCGCTACTACGGCCCAATGTGCGCCTGGTAATCCTCGACGAGCCGTTCCGCGGTCTTGGGCGCGAACAACGCCGCGACCTGCTCGCACGAGCGCGACGCCTCTGGAAAG
>DASRBJ010000175.1:0-2737 GCA_035653695.1 Sphingomicrobium sp. | reverse complement strand
AGCTTGGTCGTCGCCCAGTCGACCGGCTCGAGCATCTTGTCGATGAGTACCTTGCTCGACGGGATGATCGAACCGACCATCACCGGGTTCTTTAGAAACCCACGAAGAAACTGCCACTGCGGGCTTTTTGAACGACGGTCGCGGCGCCGCTGCAGTCGCCGGGGACTTTTCAGCGTTCGCGCGGAAGAAGAGGGCATGATTGCTCCGTTTGGGGGCGAGGCGAAGGCCGGAGCGTTGGCAAATGCGCCGCCGCTTGGCAAGTTCCGAACGCAAGCTGTGGCGCGAGGCTCCAAGCCGACCGGCGAACCGCGCCGACATCAGGGCGAAATTGACACACCCTAGCTTTTTCCGCCGCCCTTGGGCCGAAGCATTCCGGGAAGGACAAACCCAATACCGCCCATCGGCCTAGTCGCTTCGCTCTTCAATGTCTCCTGGATGCGCTCATATTCCTCGAGCATGTCCTGGGTGACCGACGCACGTGTTTCGCCAAGCGCAATCTCGAAATCAGCCATTGTCACGCTCGAAGCGTCAAGCCCGCGGCGTAGCGCGGTGAGGCCGGCACGCCGGACGAGGTCTTCAAGGTCCGCTCCGGTGAACCGCTCGGTGCGTTGCGCGATGGTCTCAAGATTCACGTCCGGCGCGAGCGGCATCGCTTGCGTGTGAATTGCGAGTATGCGCCGACGCCCTGCGGTGTCGGGTACACCGACGTAGATGAGCTCGTCGAATCGGCCCGGACGGAGAAGCGCGGGGTCGATGAGAGTTGGGCGGTTCGTCGCTCCAATCACAACGACATTCTGCAACTCCTCAAGTCCATCCATTTCCGAGAGGATCGTGTTCACCACGCGCTCGGTAACTTGAGGCTCTCCAAGACCCCCGCCGCGTGCGGGGACGAGGCTATCAAGCTCGTCAATGAAGATGATCGTTGGCGCGACTTGCCGCGCTCGATTGAACAGGCGCGCAATCTGCTGCTCGCTCTCGCCATACCATTTGCTGAGAAGGTCAGAGGATTTGGTGGCAATGAAATTGGCTTCGGCCTCTCGCGCGGCTGCCTTGGCGAGGAGCGTCTTCCCGGTTCCCGGTGGCCCATATAGAAGGAAGCCCTTGGCCGGCCGGATACCGAGGCGACGGAATGCTTCCGGATGCTTCAGCGGAAGCTCGACGCCCTCGCGGAGCCGGTCTCGAGCAACATCAAGCCCGCCAACATCGTCCCAGCGAACTTGCGGCGCCTCGACCATCACTTCGCGCATCGCCGAGGGCTGTACGCGCTTCAGCGCATTCTCGAAGTCCCGCAATTCCACCGACAGCGCATCAAGGATCTCGGAGGGAATCACCTGTTCCGCAAGATTTATCCGCGGCATGATCCGGCGAACGGCCTCAAGTGCCGCCTCCCGGCAGAGTGCAGCAAGGTCGGCACCGACGAACCCGTAGGTTCGTCGCGAGAGGTCTTCGAGATTCACGTCGGGAGCAAGTGGCATACCGCGCGTGTGGATACCGAGGATTTCGCGACGGCCAGGCTCGTCCGGTACGCCGACAACGATTTCGCGATCGAATCGACCCGGCCTTCTAAGTGCTTCGTCGATCGCCTCCGGGCGGTTCGTCGCGGCGATCACGACCGTGTTCTGCCTCGGCTCAATGCCGTCCAGGAGGGTCAATAATTGTGCGACCAGCCTCTTTTCGGCCTCGCCGGTTACCTGTCCACGCTTGGGAGCAATCGAGTCGATTTCGTCGATGAAAATGATCGACGGTGCGTTCTGCGCGGCCTGCTCGAAGATTTCGCGCAGCCGCCGCTCGCTTTCACCATAAGCAGAGCCCATGATTTCCGGGCCTGCGATGTGAAAGAACTTTGCGGCGCTTTCGTTTGCAACGGCCCTTGCGAGCAGGGTCTTTCCAGTGCCTGGCGGCCCATGAAGAAGGACCCCCTTCGGCGGGTCCACGCCGAGGCGCTGGAACAGCTCAGGATGGCGAAGAGGAAGTTCGACCATTTCACGCAAGGCGTCGATGGTGTCGCGCATGCCGCCAAGGTCGTCATAGGTGACATCTGCCCGGCGCTGGCCGTCAGCGGCCGTATATTCGGGAAGGAGCTCGACGGCAGTCTTGTTGTCGATATGAACAATGCCCTTGGGAAGAGCAGTGACCACGACGAGACGCAGCTCTTGGAGTGCGAAGGCAGGTGCGTTCAGCAGCTGCCTGATGTGCTCGGGCATGTCGGCATTGATCCGCTGGTGCCCGGCCGTTGCGACCGTGTCGCCCTCGACGAGGGGCCGCCCGGCGAAGGTGCGCTTCAGCGCGTCAGCCGAACCCTGAAGTCGGACATTTGGCTGCGCGGGAGCAAAGACGACGCGCGTCGCTGGGTGCGATTCAGCCTTTCGCACTTCAACAAAGTCTCCGGAGCCAACGCCAGCATTGGCGCGCTGGAGACCGTCGAGGCGAATGATGTCGATATTCTCGTCCTCACCATAGGGGCGGATTGCACGCGCGGCCGTCGATCGCTTTCCAATAATTTCGATAACATCGCCTTCGTTGAGGCCGAGCTCGTCCATGAGCCGGTCCGGCAACCGTGCGAATCCCCTGCCGCTGTCTGCCGGCGGAAGGCTTGCGACCTGAACTCGGCGTGACGTTACTCGATCGATTGTATCTGTTTCAGGCATTCGTTCTCCTGACCCGCTTCCTTAAGGCGCATAGGCAACGGTGGCACGCGCGCACGGTTTCAACGGCTGCTCAATATTTGATCGCGCCT
>DASRBJ010000174.1:0-9672 GCA_035653695.1 Sphingomicrobium sp. | reverse complement strand
GGGATCGTAAGCGGTCCACAACCCACCTGCCGCAAAGAGCGGTGGATCGTCGGCAAGGCCAGCGACATGGTCGAGGAGGTGCTGGAGCTCGATGCCATTTCCGGACGGCAGCGGCACGGAAGGAAGGAGCGTGCTCACGCGATTCGACAGCTGCAGCCTTCCAGCAGCGACGAGCTGGTGGACGATCGTCGCCACCATCGCTTTGGTGATTGAGCCGATCTGGAACAGTGTCTGGGGGCCAATCGGCGTCTGTCGGTCAACATTGGCATAGCCGAAGTTCATGACCGTGCGACGTCCGTCGGGCGTCACAATCCCGAGGGTCATTCCAGGCAAGTTATTGAAGACTAAGTCCGCCTCGCCGAATGCTCGGATTGCGGCAATCGCCGACGGTATATCGGGTGACCGTGCAAGCACTCGGGAGGGAAGCTGCGTGCCAAGCGCTGCACCAAACAGACTGCTCGTGAATGTGCGGCGATTAAGCAGCATCAGACTCTCCCCTCCGCTCGCTTCTGAAAACGCCGCGGAGGGAAGCGCCAACTGGTCGTGTTTAGCCGTTGCAGGTCTGGGATGGATGACCAGGTACGGCAATCTTGACGGAAGAAGCAGAGGAAGTGCCATCGACGGAATAGCCGCCGGCTGCGGTCATCGGTTTGCCGGGCTGCGCCGCGGTTACCTGCGTCGGGCTGCCTTCCTTCTCGGTACGCACGTTTGCGGATTTGTTGTCCGAGAGCCAGTCGACGTAGACGATCTTGTTGTCGGCGCAGCGATAGGTCTTGCTCGAAACGACCGAAGGCGGAAGCGCGACGGGTGTGTTCGAAACGACATTATTGTCGCCCGTGTCCGGGCCAGCGACGATGGTGTGACTTTCTTTGTTGCAGCCGGCTAGCGCAGCGGCCGCAGCAAGCGTGATGAGCAGGGGAGTGCGAGTCATAGAATATCGCCCTTCACTAACGAGAGGCGAACCGTCAAGGCCATGTTCTTGCCAAATATCGTTGTGGGACATAGCTTCCGGTGTGACAATGCCCCACCAGGCCGGCAGCAGCGCTCAACGCATCCGTATCGGGCTGACGGGCCTGGCGTTCGCCTTTTTGCTCGTCTTACTGGGATCGATCATCAGCCGGTCAAGCCATGAGGATGTGAACAACGCGCAGCAGCAGGCGGCAGCGAACGAGTCAAGCGAGCCGCTTGCAGAACTTGGGGTTGCCCCCGGAGCATCCGACGCGAACAACAACACTCAAGCGGCCAAGAAGTAGGACGTGCGCGGTCGTCGCGCGCTTCTCCTGTTGTTGATTTTGCTCGCGGTGGCAATCGCGATTGCGTTCCTGGTGAGCGATGGGACCGGAAATCCACCGCGTCTCCCGAGCCGACGTCCCAAGCTACTCTTGCTTACCAGCCTCCCAATCATGTTCGGCGAGGATTTCTCGTTGAGCGGCAGCGGCTCGCCAGTGATCAAACGGCTGCAGAGCCGCTACAAAGTCGTTCCGATCAGTGTCACCGACGCTTCAGAGCTTGCCCAGGGGCGCCTCATGCTCATGGCGCAGCCTCGCGCGCAGACTGCCGAGAACCTCGTTGCGCTCGACCATTGGGTGCGAAGCGGAGGTCATCTATTGCTTCTTGCCGACCCTCTCCTTGAGTGGCCAAGCAAATTTCCACTAGGCGACGTCGCGCGACCGCTCCCGGTCTTCATGGATTCCGGCCTTCTCCTCCATTGGGGCTTGCGATTGGATCCGCCGAACGCGTTCGGTGCTGCGAAGCGCAAGCTTGCCGGTTACTCGATCGAGACCTTCTCGCCTGGCAACCTGCACGGCGAGTGCAAGATCAGCGATGATGGGCTTGTCGCGCGATGCGGAATTGACAAGGGCATCGCCATCATCGTTGCCGATGCTGATTTTCTGAACACGCCGGCTCTCGGCGATGCCGGGAGACATAATCTCGACGGCCTCCTCGCGCTGCTTGCGTCACTCGAACAATCGTGATTCGCTAAATCACACACTTATCCACAGCCACATGCAAGGGAACAACTAGCGAACAACGGCCCTGTTGAGTCCGGCAAAAGCCCCGGATTTCCAGTTATCTCCACGAAATCCCACGATTTCCCATGAAAACCCATTGTATCCCGAAGCGCGTTGAGTTACCAACAGCTTGGAGCGCGGGGGCCTAACCCTTTGATTCGAACCTCACGTCAGCGCGCGCGACGGCGCACGTCTGCGGGCGAGGACTCGCGCGCTTCGAACGGGGAGTGTTTTGGGCGTGGCGCTAGAGCATCTGTTTCAGGGCAGTGCGCTGAATGCGGTCGACGCAAAGGGTCGCGTCTCCGTTCCCGCCTTCCTTCGCGGCGTGATCGAACGCCGCGGCGATGCCCGCACCATTGTACTTGCAAAGCACGAGGCCTTCCCATGCCTCAGCGCCTATGACCCCGCCTATGCGTCATTGAAGCACGCCAAGCTCGAGCGCCTGCTTGAAAAGGAAGAGACAAGCCCCGACGCTCAGCTTGAGTACCAGCAGCGAAATCTCATGGCCTTCGCCGCAACGGAGGAAGTGCCTTACGACAGCTCCGGTCGTATTCTCTTTCCGCCGATGATGCGTCGAAAGGGCGAGATCGGCGACCTCGCTTTGTTCCTGGGAACGGGCGAGACCTTCCAGATCTGGAACCCACAGTTGCTCCTCGATGATCCTCGCATTCCCGAGGATCTGAAGGACATTGCTCGCTTCCGCCTTGAAGAGCGGGGCGCGGCATGACCAGCGCCGGCGCAGACAATGCCCCACATGTGCCGGTGCTGGTCAGTGACGTCATTCGTGCACTCGCCATGCACGGCGGCGAGATCGTCGTCGACGGCACCTTCGGTGCGGGCGGTTACACGCGCGCAATCCTTGCGGCGGGCGCGGCACAAGTGATCGGCTTCAATCGCGATCCGGATGCCATTGCTGCTGGACGATCGTTTGTCGAAGATCCCCGGCTGACGCTCGTCGAGGAGCGATTCAGCCAAATGGACCAAGTCCTTGCCCGAAAAGGAATTGGGCTTGTTGACGCGATCGCGCTCGATATCGGCGTCAGTTCGATGCAGCTCGATCGACCGGAGCGGGGCTTTTCGTTCCAAGGCGACGGACCGCTCGACATGCGGATGAGCCGGTCGGGCCTGACCGCTGCTGAATATCTGAATTCGGCCGACGAGGCCGAGATCGCTCGGGTCTTGCGCGACTATGGGGAGGAGCCGCGCGCCCGGGCGATTGCCCGCGCAATTGTTGCGGCAAGACCCCTCGAGCGCACGGGCGAACTCGCCGCAGTTGTGCGCCGAGCTGCGGGATTCCGGCCGGGGCAGAAAAGTGATCCCGCAACGAGGACATCTCAGGCCATCCGGATCCATCTGAACGGGGAACTTGACGAGCTCGAACAGGGGCTCGAGGCAGCCGAGCGGGCGCTTAAGCCGGGCGGTCGGCTTGCCGTCGTCACTTTCCACAGTCTCGAAGATAGGATCGTCAAGCACTTCCTGCGCGAACGCAGCGGTGCAAGCCCGGCGGGTTCTCGGCACCGACCGGCGCCAACCACTACAGCGGAAGCGACGTTCGAAAAGGTCGCAAAGCCAATCGCGCCGTCGGCGAGCGAACTACTCGTCAATCCGCGCGCCCGTTCGGCGCGGCTGCGCAGCGCAATCCGCACCTCCGCCCCAGCTCGCAAGGAAGTTCTCCAATGAGTAGCCGCAGCTTTCGCTCCGTCTTCATGGTTGCCAGCTGCGCCGGCGCCGCACTCAGCTGCTATCTCGTCTCACTACGAGTGGCGTCAGAGCGAGCACAGCTCGAGGATGTCGAGACAAAGATTGTGCTCGCGCAACGCGATATGCGTGTACTGCAGACCGAGATTGGTACGCGCGGTCGGTTGTCGCAGCTCGAGCGCTGGAATGCCGGTGCGTTCGCCCTAGCCGCGCCGGCAGCCGACCAGTTCGTCAAGGGCGGGTTTGAACTTGCCCGCCTCGCAGCGCCCGATCACAAGCCTGACTTCAAGGCTCCTGTCATCCTCGCTTCAGCGCCGGTGCAACCCAAGAGGCCGCTCCTCGCCGAGCCCGAGACCGACGATTCCGGAGCGCCGACGGCAGCAACGCCTGGCGCCTTGCTTCGCCAAGCAAGCTTCAAGATTGACACGCGCGAGGTCCCGGCGCCGTCCGCCGTCCCATTGCCCCGGGCGGCGGCCAAATCCAAGGACCAGCCGGCAATTGCGGCTAAGCCGGCACACAAGGCGTCCATTGGGAAGTCGGGCCTCGCGGCCGCCCACTCTATAAAGAAGCCTGCCGCCAAGCGGGCGGCGGAAACGGCCGACACGGCAAGGAACCTAACCCAGCCTACCGGGAAGAAGAAAACCGTGGATAAGGCGCGGGTCGTTACGGCCAAGGCGCTGACAAAGCCGGTACGCGTTGCAAAGGTTGATCCATTGGCGCCCTTGCCGAGCCGTCATTTTGGAAACTCGAAAGCAACATCTGCCGAACGATGAACGCACCGTCACCCGCTCTCGTCGCACAACGGCCCGAGCGGCTCCGACTCGTCGGTCAACGCCGTCAACTTCTCGCGGTCATGCACCAGCGGCTGATGTTCGGCATGCTCGTGTTTGCCGGGATGATCGCGATCGTCGCCTTGAGAATCCTTTATCTCGCAGCCTTTGGTGACCATGCCGGGCGCAAGGAGGAACTGACAACGTTCGTTCCGGAACGCGGGGATATCGTTGACCGGAACGGCGATCCACTCGCGCGAACGATCGATGCTTGGACGATTGCGATACACCCCAACAAGGTGATCGGCGACAAGCTTGCGCTCGCGCAGCGCCTCGCGCAGTTGATGCCAGAGCACAGCGCCGAGCAATATTTCGCGATGCTGCGGTCGGGAAAGCCATTCTTTTACCTCCGTCGCCGCGCGTCGCCCGAGCTGGTGGATGCCGTGAACGCCATTGGTGAGCCGGGCCTTGCGATTGAGCGCGAGCCCGACCGGCTTTACCCGCAGACTAGCCTCGCCGCGCATGTCCTTGGGTTCACTGACATTGATGGGCACGGCGCTGCGGGCGTCGAGCGCGCATTTGACAAATACCTCGCCGACCCCGCGACGCGTGGCGCGCCATTGATGTTGTCAATCGACAGCCGAGTTCAGCAGGCGCTCGAATCTGAGCTCGGCGAGGCAATGACGCATTTCTCGGCCATCGGAGCTGCCGGCGTGATCATGGATGTTCACACCGGCGAAGTGCTGGCAATGACGTCGATGCCGACATTCAATCCGAATGCGCCTGGGCGCGGCACTCCAGACCAGATGTTCAATCGCGCCACTCTTGGGGTCTTTGAGCTTGGATCGACCTTCAAGCCATTCACGCTCGCAATGGCACTGGATTCGGGCGTCGTCAGCGGACCCGGACAAATGCTGAACTGCCCGTTGGCCCTGCCAGCCTACGGGCACGTAATCCACGACACTCACCCCTTCGGCCGACCGTGCTCTGTCGCCGAAGCAATGATGGAGAGTTCGAACATCGGCCTCGGGCAGATCGCGGATCACTTAGGCAAGGAGCGCCAGCAGGCCTGGCTCAAGAAGATGGGTTTTCTCGACAAGCCCCAGATCGAACTGCGCGAGCGCGGTCGTCCGCTTACACCGGGATCACGCTGGGGTCCTTTCGAGACCATGAATATTGGATTTGGCCAAGGCATTGCCGTTGCCCCTCTTCAGTTGGCTATGGGGTATGCGACGCTGTTCGACGACGGCGTTTATCATCCCCCCACGATCCTCAAAATCGGCGCAGGTCATCCGCTGTCTCCTGGAAAGCGAATCTTCACGGCCGACACGAGCTACAAGATGCGAGCGCTGCTTCGACTGGTGGTAAAGAGGGGCACCGGGAAGAAAGCGGACGCACCGGGCTATCGCGTCGGCGGTAAGACCGGCACCGCGTCTAAAGTCATCGGCGGCCATTACAGCAGGACGATCAACCTCACCAGCTTCGCCGGTGTGTTCCCGATGGACGACCCGCGCTATGTGATCGTCGTGATGCTCGATGAGCCAAAGCCGACCAAAGAGACCTACGGGTTCACCACGGCCGGCTGGAACTTTGCCCCGGTGGTCAGCAAGACTATCAGTCGCATTGCGCCGATGTTGGGTGTCGTGCCCGACTTGAATCGCGAACCCAACATGGCCGAAGTGCTCCCTTACGTGCAGGACGCCAAGCAAGACGCGAAGAAGGACTGACGGGCGTGAAGCTACGCGACATCGCCGATGTCGACTCCGGTTTGGAAGTAACCGGCTTCGCCATCGATCATCGCAAGGTGATGCCCGGCAGTGTCTTCGGAGCGTTTAAAGGCGCCGTGTTCAACGGCGAGGACTTCATTGGTGCTGCGGTCGAGCGCGGTGCCGTCGCCATTGTTGCTCGGCCGCAGGCGCAAAGTATGAGTGTGCCGCTCCTTGCTGATGCCGAGCCTCGACGCCTCTTTGCCGAGGTCGCCGCGAAATTCTATGCTCCCTTTCCCGAGACCGTTGTTGCCGTGACAGGCACCAACGGCAAGACTTCGACCGT
The DNA here is from genome assembly GCA_035653695.1 of Sphingomicrobium sp. Lineage (GTDB taxonomy): Bacteria > Pseudomonadota > Alphaproteobacteria > Sphingomonadales > Sphingomonadaceae > Sphingomicrobium. Next base: position 3,140 of record DASRBJ010000174.1, on the reverse strand, counting down.
GGAAATGACGCGTCAAATGTGGCGCATGTCGGGGAAACGGTCAGCTTCAATCGGAACGCTCGGGGTGACGACGGCGGATGACCAGGTAACAACGGGGCTTACTACCCCCGATATCGTCACGTTCCTCAACAACATGGCCGGCCTCAAGCGCATGGGGATCAGTCACGTCGCTTATGAGGCGTCGAGCCACGGGCTCGATCAGCATCGCGCCGAGGGTGTTCCGCTGAGCGCAGCGGCATTCACGAACTTCAGCCGTGACCACCTCGACTACCACGGCTCCATGGAAGCCTATTTTGCAGCCAAGATGCGCCTGTTCGACGAGCTCCTGCCGCCGGGAAAGCCGGCGGTTGTGTGGGCGGACGACCCCAAGTCCGACGTTGTAATCGAGCGCGCGCGCCGGCGTGGGCATGAGCTGCTGACCGTCGGGCGAAGAGGCGAGACCATCCGTCTCGTCGAACAGTCGCCGACGGCGCTCGGGCAGACGCTAATCGTCGATTACGGCGGCAAATCGCACCGTCTCGCGCTCCCACTTATTGGCGCCTATCAGGCAGCGAATGTATTGACTGCTGCCGGGCTCGTGCTTGCAACGGGCCTCGACTGGCCAAGCACCTTTTCTGCGATGCAGCGCGTCGCGCCCGTGCGCGGGCGGCTGGAACGTGCGGTAATCAGCCGCGCCGGAGTTCCCGTCTACGTCGATTACGCCCATACCCCCGACGCGCTCGAAGCAGCCATTGCCGCCTTGCGACCCCACGTCGATGGACGATTGATCGTCGTATTTGGCGCTGGTGGCGATCGCGACCAGGGCAAGCGACCCGAAATGGGAAGGATTGCTGCAAGCCTTTCGGACATTGTCATCGTCACGGATGATAACCCGCGGAGCGAAGATCCAGCGCGCATTCGCGCGGAGGTGATGGCCGGCGCAACCGGAGCACGAGAGGTGCCTGGCCGGCGCCAGGCAATCGCTGAAGCAATCCAATCGGCGCGGGAAGGAGATATTGTTCTTGTCGCCGGCAAGGGGCACGAGACCGGCCAGATCATCGGCGACACGGTGTTGCCGTTCGACGACGCGCTGGTCGCACGGGAGTGCGCGGCGTGACCGCGCTTTGGACCTCCGCTGAAATTGCCTCCGCCACCGGTGGCTCGGCGACGGATGCCTTTGACGTGAACGGCGTCACCTTCGACAGCCGTGAGGTGCAACCGGGCGATCTGTTCGTCGCAATGCCAGGGACCGTTCAAGATGGGCACCGGTTCGTGGAGGGAGCTTTTGCGGCCGGTGCTGCCGGTGCATTGGTCTCGCAGCCGGTCGGCGGCCCGCACGTCCTCGTTTCTGACACGTTCGAAGCGCTTCGAGCACTTGGTTGCGCGGCGCGGCGGCGAAGCCGCGCGAAAATCGTCGGCGTGACCGGTTCGGTAGGCAAGACCAGCACCAAGGAAGCGCTATTTGCTGCTCTCGATCGAAATCGCCCCGGAAAGGTCCACCGATCGGTCAAGAGCTACAATAATCATACCGGCGTTCCGTTGAGCCTCGCTCGACTGCCGCGCGACAGCGAGTTCGCGATATTCGAGATGGGGATGAACAATGCTGGCGAAATACGAGCATTAACCGCGCAAGTCCGCCCGCATGTCGCACTTATTACCGCAATCGCTCCAGCTCACATTGAAAATCTCGGGTCAGAAGAGGCAATAGCGGATGCCAAGGCCGAGATATTCGAGAGCCTCGAGCCAAGCGGCATCGCCATCGTTCCTAACGACACGCCGCACCGCGATCGGCTGGTGAAAGCGGCGCGACGCTATGCTGAGCGGATCATTACCTTCGGCTCGGGCGATGCTGATGTCCATGCCGTTCATGCGGTAAGTGCCGACGGGGGAGGCAGCCTCATCAGTGCAGCACTTCTCGAACGCGAGCTCACTTTCACGATCTCGCAGCGAGGTGAGCACTGGGTTTCAAACTCGCTCGCCGTACTTGCTGCAGTCGAGGCAGTCGGCGCCGATGTCGCGCGCGCAGGCCTTGCACTTGCCGATCTCGCGGGGCTCAAGGGGCGAGGGCAGCGTCATGTCATTCCGATCGATGGCGGCGAAATTTTGCTGATCGATGAGAGTTACAATGCGAACCCCGCCTCGATGGCGGCGACCCTGCAAAGCCTTGGGCAGGAGCGGGATGTGGCCCGACGCATTGCGGTTCTAGGCCCAATGCGCGAGCTCGGAGAACACAGCGACGCGTTGCACGCGGGTCTTGCTCCCGCTGTTCTGTCGGCGAAGGTCGACCAGCTCGTCCTGATCGGCGCGGACATGCGTCCGCTCGAGGAGGAGCTTGGCGGCCGTGCGACGACATTGCGCGTGGAAACCGTCGATGAGGCGACGAAGGCCTTGCGTGCGCTGGTGCGACCTGGAGACGCGGTCCTTGTAAAGGCGAGCAACTCCGTCGGGCTCGCTAAACTTGTCGAGTGCATGGCAAAGGAGCTCGCATGCTCTACGTGATCGCTGCGCAGCTTCATTTCGCAGGCTTCCTCAACCTCATTCGGTACATCAGCTTCCGTGCAGGCGCTGCGAGCGCGACGGCGCTGCTGATTGGCCTCCTTCTCGGCCCCAAATTCATTACCTGGCTGAGGAAGACTCAAGGCAAAGGCCAGCCGATCCGAACCGATGGTCCCCAAAGCCATCTCGCGAAACGCGGCACTCCAACCATGGGTGGTCTACTCATCCTCACGTCGGTCATGATCTCCGTGCTCCTTTGGATGGAATTAGGTAATCCCTACGTCTGGGCCTGCTTGATGGTGACCGCCGGCTTTGGCGTGATCGGCTGGCTCGACGACTATGACAAAGTCAAGAAGGCGCACCACGCTGGACTCTCGGGCAAGACCCGTTTGACGCTCGAGTTCCTCATTGCCGGAGTGGCAAGCTGGATCATCGTTCGAACCGGCGGGACAGGGCTTCACCTGCCGTTCGTCAAGGACACAGTCCTCGACCTGGGAGTGCCACTCTACGTCGCCTTCGGAGCATTCGTGATCGTCGCCTTCGGCAATGCCGTGAACCTCACCGACGGCCTGGACGGTCTCGCAACCATGCCGGTGATCATCGCGAGCCTCGCCTTCGTGCTGCTCGCCTACCTCGTCGGTAATGCAAAGTTCGCGACCTATCTG
>DASRBJ010000173.1:0-4332 GCA_035653695.1 Sphingomicrobium sp. | reverse complement strand
GACCACGTCGAAACGTCCGCCGTAATTCAGCGTCAGCGTCGGCGTGAGTTTCCATTCATCCTGCAGGTAAATGCCGTAGAGTTGTCCAGTCTTTGCCCCTTGGTCCGTGATCGCAAATGGAACGTCGCTGCTGGCGACGATGGTGCAAGTCGGGTCGGTACCGCAATCGTTCGCGGGAAGAACGGTGGAGACGACCTTTGAGGTAGTGTGCTCGTTTTGGAAGAATAGCCCGGCGCGCAGCGTATGATCAGCGCCAATCTGCTCGCTCGCATCGGCCTGGACCCCGGCGGCAAGGCTCGACAGCCGGGCCGCGTCGGCAAATCCATTCAGGATCACGTCCCCCATGTTGGGATCGGTCGTGAACTTCGTCTGCGAGTAGCGGATGAAGGGCGAGACCTGCAGGTTCAGCTTGTCGCCTGCATATTGATAGCTTGCGACACCGTAGTGCGTAATCTCGCGTTGGTTCTGGTCGAGCTTCGCCGCATCATAAGTATCAACGCCGTTGACGTTGAATCCCTGCTGCACGCCCGTGACGTCGGGAATCTGGAAGTGGCCGATGAAACTTCCGGCAAAGAGGGACAGGCGGCTCGTGTCCGACAAGACGTCCGAAACATAAGCAAATGGACGATATTGCGTCGTTCGATCGTGGATCGCCCGCTTTGTCGGCAGCGGATTTTCAATCCCAATATCATTTCGCAAGTAGCTGCCGGAGACAAAGTAGCTGAAGTCACCCGAGGATCCTCGGAGCATGGCGCTGGGCTCGATCCAGCCGAAACTTCCACCATAAGCGCCGATCTCGCCGCCATTGCCGATGGTACCCGTCTGCGTTTTGAAATTGATCACGCCCGCCGTTCGATAGCCATATTGCGCGGGGAGCGTGCCGGTAATCAGCTGGATCGAACTTGCTATCCGCGGGTCGAAGGTGGTGCCAAAGCCACTGATGCTCTCGGGCACGATGACGCCGTTCAGCCGGTATTGGAGATTGGCGTGCTCGTTGCGCACGTGGATCACGCCATAGCTGTCCTGGGTTACGCCCGGAGCCTGCAGAAGCGATTTGTTAAGAGACAGATTGGTGCCGCCCGGCTGCTTCTCCAAGGCTTCGCGGTCGAAGGTATATTGGCTCGCGCCCAACGATGGCGTGATGCTGTCTCGCGCGATGTCCAAGCGTCGGCCGCTGATGACGATTGCGCCTTGGTGATTGGCGGTCGCTTGCTGCGTTGCCGCGGGCGTCGCCCCTGGTTGAGTTGACGCGTTTGAAGGAGGAGCGGTTGGACTGTCAGACTGCGCCTGGGCAATGGCCGGACTTCCGGCAGCAAGAGCCCATAGGCTAATGCCCAACATGTACTGCTTCATCCTGTCTTGCTCCCGCACCATGCGTCTTAATTGGCGTATGTGCCAATGGAGGCCGACATCATGCCGCGGCCATGCCAACAATTCCCGAAATCGTCGGGAAAAATTCCCTTTTTCTGACCGATGATGAAAGATCACGAAATCTCCGTGCTAAGAGGCCGCCATGTCGTTGCGCGGGAGAGTTATCGCTCTGGTGGCGCTGATGCTTTTGATCAGCGCCTCGGTCTACGTGCTCATTTCGTGGAACGCGGCGCGCAGCGATCTATCCGCTGAGCTTGCCGCAGCGAAAAGCGGCGGATTGCAGACTGTCCGGTCGGCCTTCGAGGACCTTCCCCGATCTGATCATCCACGGCGCGATCTCAGACAGCTCGTCGCGACCTTTGAGGGCAACCGGCATCTGATCGCGCAAGTACAAGATTCGTCGGGCCGCCTCCTTATGAGCTCGAATGCCTCAATGCCTCGCGAGCAAGCACCTCGCTGGTTTGCGGCGTTGCTCCATCCGGATGTGCAACCGGTTGCAGTCACTGTTCCCGGCGCCAGCAATGAGGTGCTAAGCTTAGAACCACAGCCGGCGAGCGACATTGCGGCGCTGTGGTCGACCACGCGCGATGCAACGGGAGTCTTTGCTCTTGCGGCGGCGGTGGGGCTCACCCTCATCTACTGGATCATCAGGCGTGCGCTGTCGCCGCTGATCGATCTTTCAAACGCCTTGGCAGCAATTGGAGCGAGCGGCTATCGTGAACGCGTCGAGGAAACAGGTCCGCCTGAGCTTCGGCCGTTGCAGAGTGGCTTCAATGCGATGGCCGAGCGCCTTGCGGAAATCGACGCCCGCAACCGCGCGCTCGAGGCGCAGCTGTTGACCATACAGGACGAAGAACGCGCGGATATCGCGCGTGACCTTCATGACGAGATCGGGCCGCATCTATTCGCCGTCGCGCTCGACGCCGACATGATCAACCGATCACTCACCCGAGGCGACTCTCATCTGATACCGGAGCAGATACGGTCAATTCAGGGCGCCGTCAGCTACATGCAGCGCCAGGTTCGCGAGTTGATTGCGAGGCTTCGTCCGACGCGCGCGGCCGAGCTTGGCCTAGAAGCTGCCATTTGTGATCTCATTGCATTCTGGCAAGCACGCCAGCCCGACGTGGAGTTTGCAGCAGAGCTCGATCAAGCCGATGCAAATGTGCCCGAACCCCTGCGCGACGTGATCTACCATCTGGTCCAGGAAGCTGTCGCCAATGCCCTGAGGCACGCGAGGACCGAACGCCTCGACATTGCCGTAACGGCGACCAGCCACGGAGTTACGGCGATGGTTGCGAACCGCGGTGTAACGAAGGCCGCTGAAGGCGACCTTCCGGGGCTGGGGCTCGCCAGCATGCGCGAACGAGTGCAAGCGGCTGGAGGAATCCTCGAGATCCATCGCGGCGCGGAGGGGTGGACCGTTGCCGCCCGCTTCTTGAAAACCGGTGAGCGACTAGTCGCATGAACATTCTCATCGTCGATGATCATGCAATCGTCCGTGCGGGGCTGCGTCGGCTTCTGCGCGGGATGTTCGAGGGCGAATTGCTGGAGGCAGCAACGGGCCGCGAAGCCTTGGCCGTTGCCCGCTCGCGTAAGCTTGATCTTGTGCTGCTCGATATGAACTTGCCCGAGCTCGGCGGTCTTGAACTGCTGACCCGCTTGGCTAGCGTCGCGCCGACGCTCCCGGTGCTCGTCCTGAGCATGCACGCGGAACCCTTGTACGTGACGCGCGCACTCGAAGCGGGCGCACGAGGCTATGTCAGCAAGAACATCGCTCCCGATGAGCTGGTGAGCGCGATTAAGCAGGTCGCCTCCGGCGGCCGATACGTCGAAGGGGAACTCGCGCAAGCACTAGTGCTCAATCCAGCTCCCGCGATCGAGCCGCTCGAACAGCTTACGCCGCGTGACCTCGAGATCATGCGCCTTCTGGCCCAAGGGCGTGGGCTAAGTGAGATCGCGGACGCACTCGGCCTTGGATACAAGACAATTGCGAACACGTGCACGCAGATAAAGGGCAAGCTCGGCGTCAATCGCACTGCCGACCTTGTTAGAGTTGCGATCGAAGCGGGTATCTGCTGATCGGGCTTGTAACACGCGACGTACCCCGCCTTAGTACCGCAGCAGGCTCTAGCGGCGGGTAGACGACTCGCACCGTTGCGACAGCGTCGGTCCTACCTCTAGATTTTCGCAGTTGCGGGTCGCTGTTGCGAAATGCAGTCGATCCATATTCGACGGGGTTGTTCGTGAGATCTCGCCTGAGGCGTCTGTCTTCCTTTCGCTCGAAAAGATCGTTGATCACGCATGCTTGTTTGATCGTGGTTAGTGCCTGCCTCGGTGCCGCGGCAGCTTTGGTAATGACGGGCCGAGCTCATCAGCATCGACTAAGCGACGGCAATCGAATTCCGCCGGCCGTCTTGGTGCCGGTGCAATTGGCGGGTGTGATCGATGATCGCGCGCGATTTCGACAAATCTTCTGTGCGCTTGACGTCGCTCATGGTTCGCAGTTCCCGGTACACCGCTCCTGTGGTGATGCGTTGCAGCCACTCGACGGAGAAGGAGCGCCAGCGTCGATCACGGTGTCACTTGGACCTCGCAGTAATAGGGCGCCCCTACACATCGTGATCATTCCGGGGATGTTCGGGCAATGCGTCAAGCAGTGGGCGATGCCGTTGGAAGATGGCGCAGCATATTTGAGAAGCGAGGGCTACCGCGTCGACACGATCGATGTCGACGGGCTCTCAAGCAGCGCGAAGAACGCAAGCATCATCGCTGCCTCGCTTTCACAACTGCTTCGTTCGGGCGAGCGGCTCTTAATCATCGGCTATTCGAAGGGCATGAGCGATATCTTAGAGACACTCGCTCTTTATCCACACGCGATCCCTCCGGGATCCGCGGTCGTAAGCCTCGCCGGAATAGTGTCGGGAACTCCACTTGCCGATCATCCGGCCAAACTCGATC
>DASRBJ010000172.1:0-6296 GCA_035653695.1 Sphingomicrobium sp. | reverse complement strand
CAAGGATAGCAGCAATTATCGGTTCGCCGACTATGCTGCCTTTGTCATTGCCAACCCGGATTGGCCGCAGACCGCGCGAATGCGCCTCTGGGCCGAAAAGGCGATGCAGCCCGGCGAAAACGCGCCGACCGTGCTTGCGTTTTTCGCTTCCCAGAAGCCAGTTACGGCGACTGGCTGGTCGAGGCTCGCGGACGCTTATGCGGCGAGCGGCCAAGCGAACCTCGCGCTCGATGCAGCGCGTCACGCCTGGAGTTCTCCGGATCTCACAAGCAGCGACGAACAGGCGATCTGGAGCCACTATGGCAGCAGCCTGACGCGCGCTGACCATGATCGCCGAGTCGACGCACTGCTCTTTGCCAAGAAGACCAGCGAGGCGGCGCGCTTGCTCTCGATGACAACCCCTGAGCGGAGCGGCTCGTTCGCGGCCCGGATCGCCATGCAGGAGGATTCCGCCGATGCCGAGACTCGCTTTCAGCCTCTCGCGAACAGCGTCGCTCGCGACGCTGGCCTGCTCATGGACCGTGCGCGATACTTGCGCTCGAAGAACGCTATCGCGGCCGCGGAGCAGCTCGCCGCCCGCGAGCACAATTTCACCTACAAACCCGCCGACCCGCAACGATTTTTCGAGTTGCTGATCGATCTTGCAAGTGACGCCGCCGACAACCGGAAGTGGCAAACCGCCTACAACATCGCGATTGGGATCGACGATGTCCTGCCGGAAGGAGCCAAGGTCGCCGATCAGCCGATCGATGTTCGTGATGACTATACCTCGCTTGCGTGGCTTGCAGGGGAGGTTGCGCTCGACCGTATACGCGATCCGGCAAGCGCAATCGCCATGTTCGACCGTTACGCGCAGGCCGGTAAATCCCTCCAGGTCCAGACAAAGGGATACTATTGGGCAGGCCGAGCAGCGCTGGAATCCGGACACCTCCAGGACGCGCGGAACTATTTCGCCCGGGCCGCAGCCTATCCCGACCTCTTCTACGGGCAGCTTGCGCTCGAGCGTTTGGGAAGAACGGTGACGGCTCCTTCCCCTGTCCTCCCTCAGTTCGTGACGACACAGGCGCAGCGCGATGCGTTCAATAACCGACGTCTGGTTCAGGCAATAAAGCTGCTACGGCAGGAAGGTCGGACGACTGATGAAGCCTTGTTCATCCAGGCACTCGCAAGTGCGCTCGACAACGACACGGACCGGAATCTTGCGGTCGAGCTAAGCGGTGAACTCGGGCGCCAGGACCTCGCCGTCTGGACATCGCGCATGGCGCGAGTCAAAGGTTCAACCTTCTACGTGCGCCAGGCCTATCCGACCCTCCGCGCCCAAATTCCAAGCGACCTCTGGTCATTGGCACACGGCATAAGCCGGCAGGAAAGCTCGTTCGATCCCTATGCGCTAAGCCACGCCGGGGCTCGCGGCATGATGCAGTTAATGACGGGAACGGCGCGTGAAGAAGCGGCAAAGATGGGCGTTGGCTTCGACAGCTACCGCCTCCTCAGCGACCCCTCCTACAATATCATGATCGGCTCGGCCTATTTCCGGCGCATCCTCAACGACTGGAACGGGAGTGTGCCGCTCGCCGTCGCCGCCTATAATGCCGGCAGTGGGAACGTCCGCAAGTGGATCGAGCGCTACGGTGATCCGCGGGACCAAGTCGACATGCTGAAGTGGATCGAAGCCATACCTTTTGGTGAGACCCGCGCTTACGTGCAGCGCGTAATCGAGAACAGCGTCGTGTACGATTCAATGCGTCAATCACCGCAACAGCAGGCGGCGATTCACGTGTCGCGCTATCTTGGGAAGGACCGACCGGCCTGATAAACCGGTGGGAGCATGACGGAAGCTCACCCACGATTAATCACGCCCGATGGCTTTGCTCGTGTTCGAAGCGAGTATGAACAGCTGTTCGCACAAGAGCGGCCCAAGCTGGTCGAGACAATTGCGTGGGCCGCAGCGAATGGCGATCGTTCCGAGAATGGAGACTACATCTACGGGCGAAGACGTCTGCGTGAAATCGATCGACGGCTTTCGCACCTCGCGCGGATCATGAAGAACGCCAAGATCGTCGATCCCGCAAGTCAAACTTCGCGGGATGAAGTCCGCTTTGGAGCAACCGTCGAACTGGCCGATGAAGATGATAATCGACGTATTCTGACGATTGTCGGTGACGATGAGGGCGATGCTGCGGCCGGTAAGATCGGGTGGAGCGCGCCTCTTGCCCGAGCGCTGGTCGGAGCTCGAGTTGCCGATGAGCGCACCGTTCGCTTGCCGAGCGGCGAAAAGAGCTACGAAGTGATCGCTATTCGATACCCCGACTAAGCGACGCGCGGCGTTTTGATGAGCTGTGGCGGTTCCGACGGCATGGCCTTGGACCAGGCTTCGGCAATGGCCTCGAGTGCCGTCAGCGCCGCCTGCTGCTCATCGTCTGCGTCGATCGTCCGCCACGGCGACCAGCGCGTGTCCGTATTGGCGCGCAATTCCTCGAGAGCATGCTGATAACCGACGTCATCGGCGCGGATGAAGTCCGCATCCGCAAGTCGTGAACGCCATGGGCTTAGGCGGCGCTGCGCAAGACGCTGCTCCTGCACATCGGCGCTGACGTCGAAGTAGAGTTTCAGCAGAAGCGTTCCATAATCACGCTGCTGGGCCTCGAACTCATTGATCTCGTCAAAGACCCGCGGGATCGATTCCTCCGGTGTGCGCCCAAGAACGCGGTCCTCAAGCACACGCCGGTACCAGCTGCGAAAGAAGATTGCCGTATTGCCTGCGCTTGGCAGCTGGCGCCAGAACCGCGCGAGCCAGTGTCCCTCGCTCGAGTCCCGGCGATCGTAAGCGGTCGAGTAGACGATGAAGTGGCATGGATCGAATGCAGCTGCGAGCTGCCTTAGAGCAAGTTTCTTCCCCGAACCCTGCGGACCCTCGAACAGAATGATCGCCCGCCGCCCGTGCGCTATCTGCGGAAGCTGCAATTCCGATAGGTGCTCGCGAAGAGCCCCGAGGGCCGTCGATAGCTCGCCGCCGGGCCGGCTTCCGGCAAAACTCACTTCCCGCTCGATCATCGAATGGGAAATTAACGCAATATGTGGCGGGCACAACGGTTGTCGAAGGACCGACCTATTTTAGGTCAGCTCGGCTCGACAATCCGAATATGCAGTTCCCTAAGCTGCGTCGGCAGTACGGGAGCCGGCGCGTTCATCATGAGATCCTCGGCCTTCTGGTTCATCGGAAAAAGAATCACTTCACGAATGTTCGGCTCGTCAGCAAGAAGCATGACGATGCGATCAATCCCGGGGGCCGAACCGCCGTGAGGCGGAGCCCCGAATTTGAACGCGTTGATCATTCCCGAGAAGTTCGTGTCGACTTCGTCTCGCGTGTATCCAGCGATTTCGAACGCCTTATACATGATGTCGGGGCGATGATTTCGAATTGCGCCCGAACTTAGCTCAACGCCGTTGCAAACGATGTCGTACTGCCAGGCGAGAATGTCCAACGGGTTCTTGGTTTCGAGTGCTTCCATTTCACCCTGGGGCATCGAGAACGGGTTATGGCTGAAGTCGATTTTCTGCTGTTCTTCATTGAACTCGAACATCGGGAAATCGACGATCCAGCAGAAGCGGAACGCGTCTTTTTCGACGAGATCAAGCTGTTCGGCAACGCGCGTTCGCGCAATGCCGGCGAGCTTTGCTGCTTCCTCTTCCTTACCGGCCGCGAAGAAGATCCCGTCGTCGGGACCAAGCCGCATTTCCTCGGCAATCCGGTTCATGCCCTCCTCGCCGTGGTTCTTCGCGATTGGACCGCCCCATTCGCCATTTTTGCGCGTCGCGTAGCCAAGCCCGGCAAATCCCTGCTCGCGCGCCCACTCGTTCATATCGTCGAAGAACTTGCGTGAAAGGCTCGCGGTGTTGGGAGCAGGAACCGCGCGAACAACCCCGCCCCCATCGACGATCCGGCTGAAAAGGCCAAAACCCGAACCTTTGAAATGCGCCCCGACATCGCTGATCAACAACGGGTTTCGAAGGTCAGGCTTGTCCGTCCCGTACTTCAAGAGCGATTCGCGATAGGGGATCCTTGGATATTGCCCTGCCGGAGTAACGGCTCGGCCGTCTGAAAACTCCTCAAAGACTCCCGAAAGCACCGGCTCGATGGCCGCAAACACGTCGTCCTGGGTAACGAAACTCATCTCGAGGTCGAGTTGGTAGAATTCGCCCGGACTGCGATCGGCGCGGGCGTCCTCGTCGCGAAAGCATGGCGCAATCTGAAAATAGCGGTCAAAGCCTGCGACCATGATGAGCTGCTTGAACATCTGCGGCGCCTGTGGGAGCGCATAGAACTTGCCTGGATGGACACGGCTCGGGACAAGATAGTCGCGTGCTCCTTCGGGCGAACTCGCGGTCAGGATCGGCGTCTGGAATTCGGTGAACCCCTGCTCGATCATCCTTCGTCTTATCGAGGCGATCACGGCTGACCGCAGCATGATGTTGCGGTGCGGTTGCTCACGTCGCAGATCGAGGTACCGATACTTGAGGCGAATGTCCTCGGGATATTCCTGCTCGCCGGCGACGGGCATTGGCAGTTCGGCAGCCGGAGATCGTACCGTGACATGGCGCGCGCGCACCTCGATCTCGCCGGTCGCAAGGCTTCGGTTCACCGTTTCCGCCGAGCGCGCAACGACATCACCCTCGATTGTGACGACCGACTCGAGGCGCACTCGGTCGAGCGCCTGGAACGCCGGGGAATCCGTGTCCGTGACAATCTGGGTCAGGCCGTAATGGTCACGAAGGTCGACGAACAGCAGATGTCCATGATCGCGCTTGCGATGGACCCATCCGGACAGGCGAACCGTTTCGCCGACATTGCTCAATCGCAGTTCGGCGCAATTATGGGTACGATAGGCGTGCATGATGAGGTGGGTCCGCTGACAGCAAATGTGGTGGAAAAACGCGGGCCGCGCTTCACTGGCGCAAAGCGTTTTGTCAACCCGCGAGGCCGCCGCTAAAGCCACCTCCAAGACTCATGCGTATCCATCCACTGATTACAAAGTCCGATGAACTAAAGGACATTGTCGACCGCTTCGCGCAGCATCCCTTCATCGCGGTGGACACGGAGTTCATGCGCGAGAACACCTATTGGCCGGACCTGTGCCTGATCCAGGTCGCAAGCACCGACGAGGCCGCCGCCATCGATCCGAAAGCCGAAGGGATCGACCTTAAGCCGTTGCTCGACCTGTTCGTGAACAATGAGGACGTGCTCAAGGTCTTTCATGCCGGCGGACAGGATCTTGAGATCATCCACAATCTCACCGGCAAAGTTCCGCACCCGTTGTTCGACACGCAAATCGCGGCGATGGCGCTCGGCCACGGCGAACAGATCGGCTACTCGAATCTTATTGAAAGCCTCCTTGGGCACAGCCTCGACAAGGGGGCCCGTTTCACCGACTGGAGCCGCCGGCCGCTCGACAAGCGGCAGATCGATTATGCAATCGCGGACGTCACCCATCTCGCGACCGTGTTCCCGCGGATGGTCGACAAGCTGAAGAAAACGGGCCGAGGCGACTGGCTCGACGAGGAAATGGAACGCCTCGCTGATCCTTCGAGCTTTGCTTTCGAACCTCAAGATGCATGGAAGAGGTTGAAGCTGCCGAGCCGCAACGCGGCTGTGCTCGGACGCTTGAAAGCGCTCGCGGCATGGCGCGAGACGGAGGCTCGGTCGAAGAACCTTCCAAGAGGCCGAATCATCAAGGACGACACGCTCAACGAAATCGTCCTTCACCCCCCGCGGACTCAGGACGACCTCGGCCGAGTGCGCGGTCTCTCGGCCGGCTGGAAGGTCAATGACATAGGAGCTCGCCTGATGAGTGCGATCCAGAACGCAAAGCCTCTCAATCAAGACGAAATGCCCGATCGCGAACCGAAGCGCCCAGGGCTGACCAAGGATGCGGCCCTCGTCAGCGATCTTCTGAAGCTGCTTCTCAAGATCCGGGCCAAGGAGAGCGGAGTTGCGGCACGGCTCATTGCACGCTCGGACGATCTCGAGGCGCTTGCTGCCGGCGTTCGAAAGAACCTCAATATCCTTAGTGGTTGGCGTTACGAGCAGTTCGGCAAGGACGCACTGGACCTTGTCGAAGGACGCCTCGCGTTCGGCATCGAGAATGGCAAGCTCAAGATGAACCGTGTCGCCAGTCCGGAGGAGGCGCATGCCTAGAAAATTGGTGGTTTGCGCGAGCCTCTTGCTCGTGGCGAGCTTGAGCTTTCCGGCTGATGCGCAGCCGGTGATGCCGCCCGTTAACGGCACCGCGCAAGGG
>DASRBJ010000171.1:0-2567 GCA_035653695.1 Sphingomicrobium sp. | reverse complement strand
TGCTTCGAGTGCCCGATGGGCCTCCGCGGCGTTCTTGAGGTCAAAACGTTGCCGCACCTCGACTTTTACCTTGCCGCTAGCAACGACGTCGAATAGCTCCTTGGCACTCTCTTCCAATTCCTGCCTCGTCGCGATGTAATTGTTCAAGGTAGGACGGGTGAGGAACAGCGATCCTTTTTGCGACAGCAGGCCAGGTGCAATCGGCTCGGGCGGTCCTGAAGCATTGCCGAACGTCACCATGAGCCCGCGCGGTCTCAGACAATCAAGCGATTTCATGAAAGTTTCGCGGCCAACCGAATCATAAACAACCGGCAGCTTTCGTCCGCCAGTTATCTGATCGACCTTCGAAGCGAAATCTTCGCGCGTGTAGATGATTGGATAGTCGCAGCCATGAGCGCGCGCGAGCTCTGCCTTTTCGTCGCTGCCGACCGTGCCGATGACGGTTGCTCCAAGTGCCTTCGCCCATTGGCAGACGATGAGCCCAACGCCGCCCGCGGCGGCGTGGATCAGGATTGTTTCGCCCTCCTTCACCTTGTGAATTGCTCGGATCAGCATCCGAGCGGTCAGCCCCTGGAGCATCATTGCCGCGGCCTGCTCCGACGAGATATTGTACGGCAGTTTTACGACGCGCTCCGCGTCGATCAGGCGCACTTCGGCATAACCGCCAATTTGGCTTGCATAAGTTACGCGGTCACCGGGAGTGACGTTCGTGACGCCACTGCCTACCGCCTCGACAATGCCCGCACCCTCGACGCCCGGGATGAACGGCAATTTCTGCGGATAGAGACCGGTTCGATGGTAGACATCGATGAAGTTGAGACCGGCCGCCTCCTGACGGAGGCGGACCTGACCGGGCCCGGGTTCGCCGACCTCGACTTCTTCCCATTTGAGGACTTCGGGTCCTCCCGTCTCGTGTATTTGGATCGCGTGCGGCATGCGGCCGCTTCAACGCTCTAACTCGGCAAAAGAAAAGCCCCGCCGTGGGCGACCGCGGCGGGGCTTGAGATGAACGCTTGCGAAAATCAGACCGCGGCGTGTGCTGCTAGTGCTGCGAGCAGCAAGAGTGCAACGATGTTCGTGATCTTGATCATCGGGTTCACGGCCGGTCCGGCAGTGTCCTTGTAGGGATCGCCGACGGTGTCACCCGTGACTGCCGCCTTGTGCGCTTCGGAGCCTTTGCCGCCGTAATTGCCGTCTTCGATATATTTCTTGGCATTGTCCCAAGCGCCGCCGCCCGACGTCATGGAGATTGCAACGAACAAGCCCGAGACGATGACGCCAAGTAGCAAGGCACCGACTGCAGCGAGACCGTTTTCGCGCCCGGCAACGGCGCCGATGACGAAGTAAACGACGATCGGAGCAAGCACCGGAAGCAGGGACGGGATGATCATTTCGCGAATTGCGGCACGCGTAACGAGGTCAACCGTCCGCGCATAATTCGGTCGAACTGACCCATCCATGATGCCGGGATTGTCGCGAAACTGTCCACGAACTTCTTCGACGACTGCACCACCTGCTCTTCCGACGGCGGTCATCCCGAGAGCACCGAACAGATAGGGGAGGAGCGCGCCGAGAAGCAGTCCAACGATGACGTACGGGTTCGACAGGCTGAACAGTGTGTCCAGATCGGTGGTCACGCCGATCTGCCCACCAAATTCGCGAAGATCGGCAGTGTAGGCGCCGAACAAGACCAGCGCAGCAAGCCCGGCTGAGCCAATCGCATACCCCTTGGTCACCGCCTTTGTCGTATTGCCAACCGCATCGAGTGCGTCCGTTCGTGTCCGCACGTCTTCTTCGAGGCCCGACATCTCGGCAATTCCGCCAGCATTGTCCGTGACCGGCCCATAGGCATCGAGCGCGACGACCATCCCGGCGAGTGCAAGCATTGCCGATGCGGCAAACGCAACGCCCAGAAAGCCGGCGAGCTTGTAGCTCGCGATTAGGCCGACGATGATCACGATCGTGGGAAGCGCTGTCGCTTCGAGGCTGACGGCGAGCCCCTGAATGATATTGGTCCCGTGCCCTGTCTGGCTCGATCGCGCAATCGACTGGACAGGCCGATAATTGGTGCCGGTATAGTATTCGGTGATCCAGACGATGAGCGCGGTCACCGCAAGACCGATGAGGCTTGAGTAGAACAGGTCCATGCCGGAGAACATGCCGGCCACGGCGCTGGTCGGCGCTCCGGGCGTTCCTGCGCCTCCGCCACCAATGTTCGCATTGAGATTGTCGCCAAGGGCTAGTCGGAACGCTCCATAGATAGCTGGGATCGCCAGCAACGTCGCGGTCCAGAAGCCCTTGTACAGCGCGCCCATGATCGAACCCTTGCTGCCGAGGCGGACCATGTAAGTGCCGATGATCGACGTGATGATGCAGACTCCGCCAATGAGAAGCGGCAGCGTCATCAGCCTCGTCAGCAGGTCCCTGTCCCCGCCGCCCAATGCCAAGGCGATCGAAACCATCGTGATGCCGACGGTTACGACATAGGTCTCGAACAGATCGGCGGCCATGCCGGCACAATCGCCGACATTGTCGCCGACGTTGTCGGCGATGACGGCAGGGTTGCG
>DASRBJ010000170.1:0-5418 GCA_035653695.1 Sphingomicrobium sp. | reverse complement strand
AAGATCCGCGCCCGTTTTGGGGGACGACAGAAGGCATGGGTGTCAGGCGGCGCACCGCTCAACCCGGAGGTCGGCGTTTTCTTCCAGTCGCTCGGAATCACTTTCCTCCAGGGCTACGGTCAAACTGAAGCTGCGCCGCTTATCAGCTGCAATCGGCCCAAGGTTGGCATTCGACTCGAGACAGTGGGTCCACCGGTCAAGAATTGCGAGGTCCGCATCGCCGACGATGGAGAAATCATGGTCCGCGGCGAGAACGTTATGAAGGGCTACTGGCGTAATCCCGAGGAGACTGCACGGGTCCTAAGAGACGGATGGCTTGCAACCGGTGATGTCGGTCACTTCGACGAGAAGGGCCGAATCGTGATCACGGACCGCAAGAAGGATCTCATCGTCAACGACAAGGGCGACAATGTTTCGCCGCAGCGGATCGAGGGCATGCTGACGCTTCAGCCCGAGATTGCGCAGGCCATGGTTTATGGCGATCGTCGGCCACATCTTGTGGCCCTGCTCGTGCCCGATCCCGAGATCGCGGACGCATCTGACCTGTTCGCGCGGCTCCAGCGAGCGGTCGATCGTGTCAACGCCGAGCTCTCGGTGATCGAGAAAGTGCGGCGCTTTGTCGTGGCCGATCAACAGTTCACGATCGAAAACGAGCAGCTGACGCCATCAATGAAAATCCGCCGGCACGTGATTTCGAGCGTCTATGCGGACCGCCTTAATGCGCTCTATGGCCGCTAGCCGCGACTGCTTACATATGGCGTAAACTCACCGAAAACGCAGCTGCCGACGGGCATTCGGCTAAGCGTGTCGACGACCTGCGCGATGTCGCCACGACACAGTCCCTGACCGCCGAACTGTCGTGTAACGAGCGCATAATGTCCTGTTCCGAGGCCCGTGCACGGCCCTTCCATGTGCGCGACCCAGACGCGCCTGCTGCCTTGGCGGAAGAGGATCGTATTGTCGTCGATGGTTTTCATGTCTCCTGCCTGATAGCTTGGCAGGCAGCTGATAGGTGCCTCCGGCACCTTTCCGGCCAGCGCCAGGGCATAGTCTCTTTGCGCTTCGGCGCTGCGCGTCGGCGCTGGCGGCACGGCTGTGCATGAGGCCAGTACCGCTCCTGCAAGGATGACCGAGATCGTACGCATAGTGACCTCCTGATCAATCGTCATTCCACCCCCGAAAGGGTTTCCAGAGCGCTCCCGTTCATGAACGGAAGCTGTCTTTCTCGGCTCTCAAGTGCGCGAAGGTTTGAGCGTTCGTGGCCCGAACGAAGGGATTGGTTTCACGTTCCTCGGCAACGCTCGTCGGCAGCGTGATTTTCCCGTCAGCGCGGAGTTGCCTAACATGAGCGAGCCGCTCTGCGATCGCGTGATTGTCCGGCTCGGCATGAGCTGCGAACTGGCCATTCGCAAGCGTATATTCGTGGGCACAGAAAAGGCGCGTTTCCGCTGGCAGAGCACTCAGTCGCTGAAGTGAATGATGCATCTGTTCGGGTGTTCCCTCGAACAGCCGTCCGCAGCCCATCGCGAAAAGAGTGTCACCGACGAACGCCATCTTCTGCTGATTGAAAATAAGGGCGATATGCCCAAGCGTATGGCCGGGAACTTTGATAACCTCTCCGACAATGTCTCCAAGCAGGATCCGGTCACCTTCGCGGAGCGCGACATCGCGGCCCGGGATATTTTCGTCCGCTGGTCCTGAAATGACGGCACCCGTCGCGGCTTTCACCGCGAGATTCCCGCCAGTGTGGTCGGGGTGCCAATGCGTGTTCCAGACGTGTGTGATCGCCCATCCGCGTCTCGTCGCTTCGGCTAGCACTGGCGCAGCATCGCCTGGATCGACAACTGCAGTGGCACCACTCGCATCATCATGGACAAGCCACAGATAATTGTCGCTGAATGCCGGAACGGGCACGACTTGCATCGATGTTTCCCTAGCTCCGTCGCTCGAGGATCGCCAGCGCATCGGCACAGAGTTTCCTCGTGAGATCCGTCGCGGACATTTGATGGCCGAGAGGCGCGGCCTGTCCAGCCCACATCGGACCAAAGCCAAATTCGCCCGCTTTTTCCGCAGCTGCGCGGATCGGCGCAAGAGCATTGCTTGCGAGTGGATAAGGGGGCGCCTCGCTTCTTACCGGCCCGAGTTCGTCGATCAGCCGCCCCCTGATTCCGCGGGCCAATCCGCCTGTCATAAGGTTGGTGAACAATGTTCGGCCGCCGGCGAGCCGAGCGCGATGAACTTCGCTGATCGGCGTCTCCGGTGAATGGAGATAGGCCGTACCGAGCTGCACTGCGCTTGCACCGAGAGTGAAGGCCGCCGCGACACCTCGACCATCAGCGATTCCGCCCGCCGCAATCACCGGCACGTCCACCGCATCAACGACTTGGGGAAGGAGCGCGAACAAGCCGAACGCTTCCTCAGGCGCTGAACCCAAGAATCGGCCCGTATGGCCACCAGCCTCGAAACCTTGCGCAATGACGGCGTCCACTCCGCGCTCTTCGAGCCGAAGTGCTTCTTCGACGGTCGTTGCGTTCCCAAGCACCACGGCTCCGGATTTCTTGACGCGCTCGAGAAGCGCTTGCTCCGGCAGGCCGAAGTGAAAGCTTACAACATCTGGCTTGAGGTGCTCCACCGCAAGGCACATCTCATGGTTGAACGGGCGCCGCAGAACGAGCGATCTTGCTGGCTCGACTTCATATTCTTCATAATAGGGTGCAAGCAGCGCCCGCCATGCGCTCTCGTCCGCGTCTTGCGGCATATTGTGGCAGAAGAAGTTGAGATTGACCGGTCCTCTTATCCGGGAACGTACCTCCGCGAATTGGTGGACAACGGCCTCGGGAGTGAGCATCGCGCAAGGGAGCGATCCGAGAGCGCCGCCCCTTATTGCTGCAATACATAATTCGACGCCGCTCGCTCCAGCCATTGGCGCCTGGACGATCGGCTGCTCGGAGCCGGCAAGTTCGATGAAACGTCGATCCGGCCAACCTACCATTGTCCATTATTCGCCATTGATGACCAAGGCTCAGCGGGCGCCAGCGCCGGGCCTTTCTGCAAAAGCTCGATTGAAATTTCATCCGGTGTCCGAACGAATGCCATCCTGCCGTCGCGCGGAGGCCGGTTAATCGTCACTCCTGCTTCCATCAGCCGCTTGCAAGTCGCGTAAATGTCGTCGACCTCGTAGGCAAGGTGACCAAAGTTCCGGCCGGCTGCATAGCCCGACTCGCCCCAGTCGTAGGTGAGTTCGACCTCACCGCCCCCATCGCCCGGCACGCCGAGGAAAATCAATGTATAACGGCCGGCCTCGTTTTCCATTCGCCGCCGCTCCTCAAGTCCAAGCAGTTGAAAAAATGCAACAGTGGAATCGGGATCGGAGACCCGGATCATCGTGTGAAGGAATTTCATTTCACTCTGCTCATTTCATCGCTATAATTGCACGGTTCGTCGCAGCACTGACCGGCGATTGTGACCGGTGGCTGCCCGTATAAGCGGACGAACGCACGGGTTCATCCCATGGTCCAGAAACTCGAGGACAACCGCGCAGTCCTGCTGTGCGCGGTCGCAATTTTTGGTTTGGGGTTAACAACTAGTGGCTACGCGCTCGGCGACGGCCTTCGACGCTCGAAGATGGCAGAACACCGAACGGTGACTGTTCGCGGGGTGTCGGAGCGAAATGTAACCGCTGATCTTGCGACTTGGACGGTCCATTTCTCGCACCAGGGAACGGAGCTTGGCCCGGTACAGGAGTCGGTTGACCAGCAGGCTCGAATGACCCGCCTTTTCTTCGAGCGCTCCGGCTTCCGGCCCGAAGAAGTGAGTGACAGCGAAGTGTCGCTTAGCCGTGAACAGCCGAAGGACCGGGACGGAAAACCGGCAGGCCCGCAGCGACTGACGGTTAGTCGTTCAGTCCAGCTTCGAACGTCGGACGTGATGCGGGCTCGCCGGGCTTATGCCCAGCAGGCACAGCTTCTTCGAGACGGCGTCGAGCTTTCCGGAACAACCATCACCTACACCTTCACGCGCCTGAATGCGCTAAAGCCAGAAATGATCGGCGAGGCGAACCGCAACGCGCGGTTGAGCGCAGAACAGTTTGCGCAAGACAGCGGCGCAGAAGTCGGACGTATAAAGACGGCGAGCCAAGGTTATTTCAGCGTGGGTCCACGTGATGGCGAGGAGTGCGAGGAATGCAACGCGTCTGGTGGCAACTCGCCGTTCCAGAAGGTCCGAGTGGTGACCACGATCGATTATGATCTTCGCTAACGCGCCTGACCGGGACCAGGCACTGTCCTTACTGTCGGAGTCACGCCAAGCATCTCGATGGCCTTTGCGGCATCCTTGCCGATCGGCCCATTGGGATCCGCGGCGGACGCTTGTTCCCAGTAGATCCGCGCTTGATCGTCATCGCCGCTGTAATCAGCAACATGCCCAGCTTCGAACAGGATCGCAGGGTCCGTGGGCGCGAGCTTTAGCGCGCGATCAATGGAGTTACGCGCGGCGATATGGTCGCCTTCGCGCATGGCCAGCGAGGCTGAGAAGTACCAATAGAACGGGTCCTCGCTAATCGAGGCGCCAGCCTCGTTCAGCTTTGCGCGAGCGGTCGCGAGATCATTTTGCGCCTCGGCGGCGCGAGCCCGGTCAAGCAGCGCCTCGCCGCGCTGCTGCGCTTCGAGCCAAGGCAATGCAAGAGACTTGTCGAGGTCCGCAGCGGCCCTTGCGGGATTACCGGCAGCGATCCAGAGATTACCGGCAGCAGCCCACATGCGGGCGGTCTTCGGCTCTTTGTCGCCGGATACCTTCGCAGCTTCCTCGAACGCCGCAGCAGCGGCGCTCGTGTCACCGCTCTTCTCGGCAGCAAGCGCGCGACATACCAGTGCATCCGGAGTGACTAGTTCAGGGCACTCGGTCGACGAGTGCCGGGCGGTGCCAGTGATTAGTGTCGGCGAGCCGTTCACCGGCGCGCCGGTCATGGCGGCAGCAAGCAGGACTGAAATCAAGGCGCACGCTCCAGTAGGTTGATGACCGTCCGCAAGATCGTCTCGATCTCGTGCGGTTGGGACAGCCGGTGACCGCCACCCTTGATCAAATTGAGCTGGACGTCGCCTGAACGAAGCGCGTTCATCGTTCGAAGAGCAACTTCATGCGGTACGTCCTCGTCCAGCTCGCCATGGATCAAACGTACCGGGCAAGTGATCTCGATTGGATTGTGGAGGAGCATGAGCCGCTCGGCAGATTCGTAAAATGCCAACGTGAAAAATGCTGCTGTCCCATCGTACTGCCCTTTGCGCTCAAGACGACCATTCAACCGAAGCGCGGCCGTTTCCTCTTGTTCAAAGCCCCAGTGAGTAAAGTCCGGCGCGGCGGCTATCCCAACGAGCGCCCCGACACGGTTCGGACGCAAAAGCGCAACATGAAGCGCGATCC
>DASRBJ010000169.1:0-6226 GCA_035653695.1 Sphingomicrobium sp. | reverse complement strand
GCCTTGCGGGTCGCCTCGTCCATCCATTGGTTGTTGCTGATGCGGTCGCGATAGGCATCCTCGAGGTTGCCGATGAGCTCCTTCATCTGGCGCTCGGATTCGGCGGGATAGTGGGTCTTGACGTAGATCTCGCCGACGCCTTCGCCGAGCGCTCCGTTCACGGCGGCAACGCCGCGCTTCCAGCGCTCGCGCTGCTGCTCAACGCCCGCCAACTCCTTCGAATAGAAAGCGAAGCGGGCATCATCAAATGCCTTGGGAAGGAAGTTCGCATGGTCCGAAACGAACCGGAATGCGAGCCACTCCTTCCATGTCGAAAGCGGCGTTGCCGCAAGGATCTTGCCCGCGCCGGCGACCGCTGACGGCTCGGTCACGATGACGGTCTTCGCCGCGCCAAGTCCCGCCTTCGCAAGCGATGCATTCCAGTCAAACTGCGGCGCGAGCTTGGCCAATTGCGCGCGAGTCATCGGGTTGTAGATCTTGTCGATATCGCGGCGGTCGGCCGCCGGCCACTGCGCCTTTGAAAGCGCCGTCTCGAGAGCAATGATCCGGTCAGCCGCGGCGGCGCCTCCGGGAAGGCCAGCAAGCTTCTCGATGGTGATGATATAGTCGCGATAGGCGGCGCGGTGCGCCTTCATCTTGTCGCTGTCGCTGAGATAATATTCGCGGCTCGGAAGACCAAGGCGCGCCTGGCTCGCGAACACGGCATATTGGTCCGGGTTGTGGAAGTCGGCGTCGATGCCGATGTCGACCGGGCTTGCAAAACCCGGCTTCACGAACAGCGAGAGGAGCTGTGCCTTCGTCTTTGCTGCCGCGATCTCGCCAAGATACGGCTTGAGCGGCGCGGTGCCGGCGGCCTCGATTGCGTTCGTGTCCATGAAGCTTGCGTAATAGTCGCCGATCTGCTGACCGAGATGGTCCCGGTTAGGATTGTTGCTCTCGTCTTCGACGATGGTGCGAACGTCACGCTCGGCCGCATCGGCGAGGGTCACGAACGGTCCTGCCGAAGCACGATCGGCAGCGATCTGGGTGCGCTTGTCCCAGCTGCCGTTCACGTAGCTCCAGAAATCATCGCCCGGCTTGACCGAGCTGTCCATTGCCGACGTGTCATAGCCCCAGGTCCCGTAAACCGGCTTCTGGGCCGTTGCTGCAAACGGCATGGAAACAGCAATCAAGCTCGCGGTGGCGAGCGCCAACTTCTTGAAACTCATGGATTTTTACCCCTCCGGATAACAGCTGCACGCCATGCCCCAACTAAGTCGGCCATGGCAAGAATTTTCGACGAAAGGTCGGCTGTTACCGACCGGTGCCCAAAGGGTTACGTGCGCTTGCAATCACCAGACGTGAACGCGCTCGTCGGGCGGCAGGTAGAGCTTGTCGCCGGGCTGCACGTTGAACGCCTTGTACCAAGGATCGAAATTGCGAACGATCCCGTCGACCCGGTACTGATCGGGTGAGTGGGGATTGCTGAGGAGCTGCTGGCGAAGGGCACCCTCGCGCTGCTTGCCCTGCCAGGCTTGCGCGAACGCAATGAAGAACCGCTGGTCGCCCGTATAACCGTCGATCAGGGGTGGCTCGCCATGGCGTGCGACATAGCGCCGGTAGGCCGCGTAAGCGGTTTCGAGGCCGCCAAGATCCGCAAGGTTTTCGCCCAAGGTGAGATGTCCCTTGATGTGAACGCCAGGGATCGGCTCATATTGGTCGAACTGCGAAGCAAGGCGTTCGGCCTTGACCTTGTATTTGGCGGCCGTCGCCGGCGTCCACCAGTTGCGTAAGCGTCCCTTGGCATCGAACTGCCGACCTTCGTCATCAAAGCCGTGACCCATCTCGTGCCCAATGGTCGTTGCTCCGGTCTCGCCATAATTGACTGCCGGATCGGCATTGGCGTCGAAGAAAGGCGGCTGCAGGATTGCCGCTGGAACCGTGATCTGGTTCATCGTCGGATCGTAATAAGCGTTCACCGTTTGCGGGGTCATATCCCACAGGGTGCGGTCGACGGGGTGCGGGAAGCGCTTCAGTTCAAGCTTCCACTCGAAATCCTCGGTCGCGATCGCATTCGCGAGCGGATCAGTCCGGCTGATCTTGAGCGTTGAATAGTCGATCCACTTGACCGGGTGACCGATGCGCGGATCGAATGTCGCGAGCTTTTCAAGTGCCTTCTTGCGCGTCGCCTCGTCCATCCACGCGGCATTCGTGATCTTCTCGCGGTACGCCGCGCGCATGTCATCGACGAGTTCCTGCGCCTGCCGAGCGGTCTCGTCGGGCCAGTATTTTGCAACATAGAGCTGGCCCACCGCCTCACCGAGGCTCGAATCCAGCATCTCGATGCCACGCTTCCACCGCGCGCGCTGCTCCGGCACGTCGTTCATAGTCTTCCCGTAAAAGCCGAAGTGCGCGTCATCGAACGCCTTCGGCAGATCGTTCGCGTGATCGCTGATGAAGCGGAAGGTGAGATATTCCTTCCAGTTACTCAACGGGACGTCCGCCAGTCGCTTGCCCGCTGCGGCGACGGCGCTCGGCTCGCCAACATCGACCTTCGGCGCGGCACCAAGTCCCATTTGGCGGAGCGTCTCCGACCAGTTCAATTGCGGCGCAAGCTTCATGAGCTGCGCGCGCGTCATGGGGTTATGAGTCGCAACCGGATCGCGGCGTCGCTCGGGAGTCCACTGGTCTTTGGCGAGCCGCGTCTCGAGCGCGAGGATCCTCGTTGCGCGGCCTTCGGGATCCGACAGGCCCGCGAGACGGCAAAGATCGGCAATATATTTTAGATAGGCGGCGCGGATTGCGTCATATTTCTCGCCCTTGAGAAGATAATAGTCGCGGCCCGGGAGCCCGAGGCGCCCCTGCTCGGCGACTGCCGTGTAGCGGGTTGGATCATCCTGGTCGGCAGCGATGCCGATGTCGACCGGCGACGCGAAACCCGGAACCATCATCAAACGGACGAGCTGCGCACGACTTGCGACCGCGTCGATACGGCCAAGATAGGGCTTCAGTGGCGCAAGGCCTCGTTGCTCGATCCCGGCTTCATCCATCCACGCGGCATAGGCATCGCCGATCTTGCGGGCGATCGGCGAGGTCGGGTTCGCGGAGACGTCCTCCACCATCTTTCGAACCTGGAGCTCGATCTCGTCGGGAAGCTCATAATTGTAGCCGGCGCCAGTCTTGTCGGCGGGAATAGCGTGCTTCTTGAGCCAAGTGCCTTCGGCGAACTTGAACATGCTGTCGCCAGGCTTCACGCTTTTGTCCATGTCGGCGGTTTCGACACCCCAGGTGCCATAGCGGGGCGCAGCCGCAGGAAGCACGGTCGATGCCGCCACGAGAATGGTGCCGGCGAGAGCCAAGTAACGCAAACGCATAGAAATTTTTCCCAACCGCGATTCGAGTGATGAGACCCTATCGAGCCAACTTATCGAAGGAACAGCATTTTCGACAAAAGGACGTCGATGGGGCCCTAGCCGGCGGGAAGCGTGAGGCGCGCAAGAAGCCCGCCAAGATCTTCGCTTTCCTCAAGCTGGATCGATCCTCCGTAGATTTCGGCAACGTCGCGCACGATCGCAAGGCCAAGACCTGTCCCGGGCTTTCCCGTCGTGTCGAGCCTTGCGCCGCGGGTAAAGAGCTCGCCGCGCCGCTCCTCCGGAATCCCCGGGCCATCGTCCTCGATCAATATGTCGACGACCGGGCCCTTTGCTTCAACCGTAACGAAGACTCGGCCGCCACCATATTTGGCGGCATTCTCGACGAGATTGCCGAGCATTTCATCAAGGTCCTGTCGTTCCACGCGAACCTGCGCATGATGGTCGCCCGCAATGTCGACCGTCACTCCTTCGTGCAGGCGATCGACCGCGCGCTGCACCGCTTCAAGGCTTTCCCAGACAAGCGCACGGGACTGCGCCGCGGCTCGCCGCCCAATCGCACGCGCGCGGGCAAGATGGTGATCAACCTGCCGGCGCATCACCAGTGCTTCGCGGCAGATGGTATCGGCAAGATCGGGCGCGCGCGCCGTTGCCGCATTGGTAATGACCGTGAGTGGCGTCTTCAACGCATGCGCGAGATTGCCGGCATGCCGCCGCGCTTCTTCGGCTTGGGCTTCATTATGCGCCAGGAGCTGGTTGATCTCCTCGGTCAGGGGCCGGATCTCCGACGGGAATTCGTTGCTGATGCGTGTCTTGTCGCCCGAGCGGATTCTCGCCACTTCATCGCGGACGCGGCGCAAGGGCCAGAGACCATAGAATGTCTGGAGCGCGGCGAGAACGACAAGCCCGATGCCAAGGGCAAGAAAACTCCAGAACAGGGTCGACCGCAGCCGGTGGATCTGGTCGTTTATCGTTTCGCGCGATTCTGCGACCTGGAAACGCCAGCGCACGTTCGAGCCCGGAAGAATCGCGTCGCGCTCGGCAACTCTCAGCGGTTCGTTCGGCCCAAATTCGTTGGTATCGTAAAGATGTGGCTTGATGTCCGCATGAGTGTCGGACACGCGCAGGCGCCGGTCCCACAGGGAACGCGACGGAAACGTGTCCATGCCGGCGCCGCTGATCTGGAAATAAAGCCCCGAATAAGGCTGGATGAAGCGCTGGTCGGCGGGTGGCCGATTGAACCGCACTTCGCCGTCCGGCCCGATCTCCGATGCGTAGATCATCGAATTGAGAAGGAACTCGAGCTGGCTGTTGAACTGGTCCTCGATCGAGCGCGTAAGCACGCGGTCAAGACCAACGCCGCCGATGAGGAGCAGTGCTGAGATCCACAGCGCCGCAACGACGATCATTCGGCGCGAAAGGGAGCCTGAACGCTGGCCGCGCTTCAGCCTTCGCTCGGCGCGCTCGTCCGCCGCCGCGGCGGGAGCCGCGGGGCTTTCAGCATTCAACTGACCGGTTCCTCCAGCGAGTAGCCAAGACCACGGATTGTCGTGATGACGTCTGGGCCAAGCTTCTTCCGGATGCGCGTCACGAACACTTCAATGGTGTTGGAGTCGCGATCAAAATCCTGGTCGTAGATATGCTCGATGAGCTCGGTTCGGCTGACGACCTTGCCCTTGTGATGCATGAGATAGCTAAGAAGCTTATATTCCTGCGCCGTGAGCTTCACCGGCTCACCCGACTTGGTGACTTTCCCCGAGCGCGTGTCGAGCCGGATGTCGCCTGCCGTAAGCTCGCTTGAGGCATTCCCAGAGGAACGGCGAATAAGCGCCCGCAACCGCGCAATAAGCTCCTCGGTCTGGAACGGCTTTGCGAGATAATCGTCGGCGCCGGCATCGAGGCCGGCGACCTTGTCGGACCAGCTGTCCCGCGCGGTAAGGACGAGGACGGGCATTTTCCGGCCCTCCTTGCGCCAGCGGTCAAGGACCGTCAGCCCATCGATTTCGGGAAGTCCGAGATCGAGAATGATGGCGTCGTAACTCTCAGTCGATCCGAGATAATGGCCATCCTCGCCATCGGTCGCGAGGTCCACGGCATAGCCCGCGCCCTCGAGCGTCGAGCGCAGCTGCCGACCAAGGTTGGGTTCGTCTTCGACGATCAGAACGCGCATTCCGTCTCCCCGGATCTGTTCATCTTCGCCGTCAACCCGTGTTGGGGCGAGAGGTTGCTTGTGCGAAACAACTGGGGAGAGGAGGGCGAATGTCAATCCGAACCTTTCAAAGTTCAGCGATCACTTGAGCGGCGGATGATCCGCCCCTGGCCATCCACATCGACCCAGATCACGCGGCCGTTCTGCAGGAACTTGAAACGATAGGTGTCGCCGTTGAGCTCTGGGCCGAGATAGTCGGCGCCGCCCATCAAGGGCATCACGCGACGTTCAAGCATTCGAAGCGGCATTGACCGGCCATCGCGTGTCGCTTCCCATGCACGTTCCTGCTCGCGCGGCGGCGGAGCGCCATTGGGTGGCCGCCAGGCACGCGGATGATCGGCCAGGGCAGGAGCCCCGGTGAGGCCGCTCAAGATCGCAGCGGCGAGAAGAAAATTACGCAGCAATTGCATGGCCGATTCTTTTGTTCGTTTCGCGTTGTATCAGCAGGCATTGAATAGGCTATGAATGCGCACGTTGTACGGGGTTCAGCGGCCTGGCGATCACGCCCAAGCGATAATTGAGCGCTGTGCGCATGCTTCTCGATAACGTGCGACGGACATAAGCGCGACGAACCGCACTATCGCATTGATGCGACGGCCAAGGCTTCGCTAAGCGGCCGCGATGGCCGCGCCGATCTTATCCTACGAACAACTCGGGCTCATCCAGG
>DASRBJ010000168.1:0-4182 GCA_035653695.1 Sphingomicrobium sp. | reverse complement strand
GAACGAGATCGGCTCCGCTGTGGAGATTGTTGAAGCGGATGTTGAGCTGCGCGGTCGCGGAGCCGGGGATCACGTTGCTGGCGTGGGTCGGGGTATCGATGCCGGTGAACTCAAGGTTCGATGGCGGGAAGGACTCGGTCCCCTCGTCGAGGTGAAGCGAATCTAGAGCTGCAATGAGCCGCGCCAGCGGCGGGATGGGGTTGGTCGCGCGATGCGGGTAGGCGACGTGACCCTGGACGCCCGGGACGTCGATCCACATGTTGACCGATCCGCGACGGCCGATCTTCACAGTGTCGCCGAGGCGGTCGACGGACGTCGGCTCGCCAATCAGGATCATGTCGGGGCGGATCTGGCGTTCGTTGAGCCAATCGATGATCCGCGGAGTGCCGTAGGTCGAATAGCCTTCCTCGTCGCCGGTGATGAGCAGCGACAGGGTGCCGGGGGTCTCGCCGAGGCGGGAAAGGGCCGCCACGTAACTGGCGATCGCGCTTTTCATGTCGTTTGCGCCGCGGCCGACGAGCAGCCCGTCCTCGATCCGCGCGTCGAATGGATCGCCAGTCCAGCCTTCGCCCGGAGGAACGACGTCAAGGTGACCCGCGAAGCCGAAGTGCGGGGAGCCGGCGCCTCGGATCGCGACCATGTTCTCGGTCGGGCCGTCGGGCGGCTCGCCCATGACCCAGCGATGGACTTCGAATCCGAGCGCTTTCAGTGGGCGCTCGATCACGTCGAAGACCTCGCCTGAAGCGGGGGTCACGCTCGGACAGCGGATCAGCTCGCGGGCGAGCTCAACGGGATCGATTGGCGATTCCATGTCTCGCCCTAGCAACGCTCCCGTCACTGGCAAGCTTCGAGCAATTCCCTCCACTGCTCGACGATGATCTCGGGCGAGAAGCGGCATTGAATCGATGAGCGCAATGCCCCGCGCAATGATTCCGAGTTCGGCTCATTTGCGAAGCGGACGAGCCGGCTCGCAAGGCCCTGCACATCGCCGATCTCCACCAGATGGTCAGGGAAGTCCTCGAGGATGAACGATGGACCGTCGCTGGCATAGGCGATCGGTACGACTCCGGAGAGCATGGCTTCGGCAAGCACGAGCGAGAAGCTCTCGAGGTGGGACGTGACGAGCAGGAGCGAGGCGCGCCCATACCAGGAGGCGAGATTCTCTACGGGTGGGCAGATGTGCGTGCGAGTGAGGCCGAGCTCATCAATTAGACGGCGCAGGCCGGGTTCGCTGCTGCCCGAGCCAATGATTGCGAGCGACCAGCCATCACTCTCCAGCCCTGACTTGGCCATTGCGCGGATCGCGTCTTCGAAATTCTTGAGCGGGGAGAGGTGCCCGACGGTGATGATCAGCTTCTCACGTGCCTGCTTTGCCCGACTCGGCGCGATCACTGGGTCGGGGATCAGGCGCACATTGCTGAGGTAAGCGCGATAGTGATCAAGATCGCCGCGGTTCAGTACGACGACACAAGAGGCGAGAGGATAAGTGACCCGCCGCATCAGCCGGACCGGCCAGGAGTGGAAATGCCAGGAGGAGTGCTCGATGAGCACGGTCTTGGAGCGGGAAAACAGGAATGCGAGGACGATCAGGATGTTGTCCTGGGTCCAGGAGCCGATCACGAAATCGGGTCGAGAGCCTCGCAGCCTCAGCAGCAATCGGAAGTAGGACGGCAGTGACTGCGCCTTATGCTGCAGCACACGCACGTCCTGAGGAAAGGCGTAGGTCGAAGGCGCGTCGCTCCGCGCATTCACGACAGTCACTTCGGCGCCGAGGCGCTCGTTGAAAAGCACGGCGAGGTCGCGAATGACCTTGTTCACCCCGCCGCCGGTCGACAGGTCCGCCGCGACGAAGGTTATGCGTTTCATGCTGGGACCCTGGACGAAAGGTTCGCTCGACGCATCAGTATTTCCGCTGGTACATTTCCAGTCACGCATTGAAAGCGGGCGTGTGACGGGGAAGGAAGACGGTTGAACGATCAGCCTGGCAAGCTCGCAAGGACCCGCGCTTCGGCCGGCATTGCGCCGCAGATTTCGGTCGTCGCGCCGGTGAAGGACGAGGAGAATGGAATCCGTCCTTTTGTCGAACGCGTTTCAGAGGTCCTCGAGCAGGTCGCGGGAAAGCAGTGGGAAATCCTGTTCGTCGACGATGGCAGCAACGATGAGACAATCGCAGCCATCGCAGCGGCGCATTTCAGTGAACCGCGAGTCCGTGCGCTCTCCCTGTCACGGAATTTCGGCAAGGAGGCGGCGATCACGGCCGGCCTCGAACACGCCAGAGGGCAGGCTGTGGTGCCGATGGACGTCGACCTGCAGGACCCGCCGGAGGTCCTCGTCGAAATGGTCGCCAAGTGGCGCGAGGGCTATGAGATGGTCTTCGGTGTGCGCCGCGACCGCACCACCGACTCCCTGCCGAAGCGGCTGACCGCCGATCTTTATTATCGGGCGCACAACCGCATCTCGAACGACAAGATTCCGGTCAATGCGGGCGACTTCCGGTTGCTCGACCGCAAGGTGGTGGACGCAATCCGCGCGCTCCCGGAGCGCAACCGGTTCATGAAAGGGCTGTTCGCCTGGGCGGGCTTCCGCCAGACATCCGTCGAATATGACCGGGCCGAGCGGAATGCCGGCAAATCCAAGTTCAACTACTGGAAGCTGTGGACGCTCGCGCTCGACGGCATAACGGCTGGGTCGACCGTCCCCCTGCGCGTTTGGAGCTACCTGGGAGCGATCGTCGCCGTGATCGCCTTGGCTTATGCGAGCTTCCTCTTCCTGGACACGTTGATCTTCGGAAACCCGGTTCCGGGCTATGCCTCGATCATGGTCTCGGTACTGTTCCTCGGTGGAGTGCAGCTGATTTCCCTCGGAGTTCTTGGCGAGTATGTCGGTCGCATCCTCACCGAAACGAAGCAGCGCCCGCTCTACGTGATCCGCGATCGCATCGGTTTCGACGACTAACCTACGGCCCCTGTTCGTTTAGCAAGTGATCCGGTAGCGTCCGCTCGCCTCACTGATGACGTTTTACTGGCTCATGTTCGCTGCCTTTGCGCTTGCAGCGTTGACTTCGGCTCCAGCCATTCCGCAGGCTGTTGGGCCGAACGCGGCTTACCAGGAAGTGCGGCAGCGTCGATCATTGAAGATCATTATCGCGGGTCTGTTCCTGCTGGTGATCATTGGCTTGCGGTACCGTGTCGGAGGAGACTGGGATAACTACGAGCTGCTCCTCAGAACCTCCCAACACCAGTCTTTCAGTGAGCTGCTTCACCAGCGGAACGAACCCGCCTTTGCATTCCTCAGTTGGGCAGCTGCGCAGCTCGATTTCGGCATCTGGTTCGTAAACCTATTTTGCGCTTTGCCCTTCGTCTGGGGGTTAGCGCAATTATCCCGCGAACAGCCCAATCCGTGGCTTGCCTTAGTTATTGCCACGCCATTCCTAATCATTGTTGTGGGTATGGGGTTCACGCGGCAAGCCGCTGCCCTCGGCTTCTTCATGGCTGGATTGGCGGATTATCTCCGAACCGGTTCACTCATTCGCCTCGTCTTGCTGACTTTAGCAGGCTCGTTGTTCCACCGCACAGTCCTCGTGTTGGTTCCAATCCTAGTGGTCGCTGCAGGCCAGAGCAAAGTCGTCTCATTTGCGCTGGGCGTGATGGCCTGCGCATTTCTCTACATATTCGTCGTGTTGAATACGCAGCAATTCTATGATCGCGGGTACCTAAATGGACGGTATGAAGCTGCCGGTGCGAGCGTTAGAGTCTTGATGAATTTTATCCCCGCGGCGATCCTACTGTGGAACAGAGACGCACTTTATATATCTCGGCGAGAGAAGGTCGTTTGGAAGACCCTCGCTATATTATCAGTGGCGGCTGAAGGGGCGATATTCGTCGTTTCGTCCGTCGTCGTCGATCGATTAGCAATGTACCTGATTCCATTGCAGTTGTTTGTGCTCGGAAGGCTCTACCTGTTGGCTTCGCGCGATCCGATGGGGCGACACATGGTGCCGCCCCGAGGCACGCTGACCGATGGACCTTTACACACGTGTCGGGTTTGGAAAAGGGGGGACGGTTACCGGTGAAAGGCCTCGTGATCGCTTTTGCGTCTGTCTGGGCCGCCGGCTATCTCGCCCGATACGCCGCCTTCTTTTGAAGCGCGACTACCGCCCTTGGCCGCGGATTGCGCGCTTGG
>DASRBJ010000167.1:0-2042 GCA_035653695.1 Sphingomicrobium sp. | reverse complement strand
CCGGCGATGCAGTCGCCTGGGACGACGTCGCGAAGCAGGTCAACGTGCCCGGCACCGGTCGCTATCCGATCGGGATTGCGATCGACGCCGCCGGCAACGGCGCGACCACCGTGCGCGTTAGGCTCGATGGGGTGGCGACGGCGACGGCATAAGCGGAACTCGAGAAACGATTTTCGGACATGTCGAGTTCAATGGGCACGCGCCGCAATCGGGCGTTCCAGCGTGGCACCATTGTCGTCCGATCAGCCAAGTGGGCATATCGATTTCGCCGGGTCTTTCGGGATGAAGTGCGCGCGCAACGGCAACAATGTGGTCCAACTCATCGCGTTGTGCCAAACCCGTTCTGAGAAAGACCCGGCGAACGTGCACGTCATACGCCACATCTGATCCTTCCATCGCTGAAATTGGCACGCGTAGATCGCGTTCGAGGATTTCGACGGCCATCGCCGCCTTCTTCTGGCCTATCCCTTCAAACTGATCGAGGCGCTCATAGACTTCGCGAGCCGGTAGGTTTCCTTTCCAGATTCTGGCTGCATCACCCTCGTATTGATTCATGACGCGCTTCGCGCATGAAATGATCCAACCGGCATATTTCTTTGGAAAGCGGTGCAAGGCGGGTGGACCATTCACGGCCGCCTCGATGGCGGCTTGGTCGGCGATCATGCGCGCAGGATCAAAATGACCTAATCGCCGGTTCAACTCATAAGGTAGATACCATGCTCGCTCGGCAGGCATGCCCTGATCGGCAATCACCGCAAGAAGGAATGCCAGGGGATTCGTCGTGACAAATTCATTAGCCTCTGGATCAGGAGTTGGCGCGAAGCTGGGCTCCGAAAGTGGACGAGCTTGGCCTCGCCCATATGCGAGCAGTGCGTCAACGATCTTGCGGGGGCTTGCTTCCACGTCAATGGGCTGCGGCGCGAGAATTTGCGGCTGCGGGATCGAGCGCTTCCTTTGCCTAGATACGGGCAACCGCCGCAACATGACTGCGCGGATTGCCGCGTGGGTCGCCCATGCCGCAACATTGTCTTCCACGATCTTTATCGCGAGCGAACGCGGGCTGTAGGGCGCGCGAATCTCCTCCCAATGGTTTACGATCAAGAAGTCTTCGTAATGCTCCGGGATATCTGCATTCGTTCGGGCGTGCTTCTTGTCGTCACGACGAAGCAAGCTGAGGAGGGCGCGAGAGGAACGATAGTCGTCGGTCTCAACGCCCTCGACCATTGGTGCGCCCGCCAGCCAGGTGACACCGTGGATGCGGTCTTTGCCATAAACATGTCGATGACCGAGAGAATGGCGGAACTCAAATACGGCTCCATCGATCGCGATCTGCCCACGCCATGAGCGCTCGAATCTTTCGACATTATGCGACGGCCATAGCCATTCGAACTCGCCAGCTACGCTGAAATCAAGGAGCCGGATTTCCATGCATCGCCCCACTGTTGATCCGAACATCGAGCAATGATCGTCCTAATTCAATGCGCGGCGAGCAAGAGGTCCGACGCCGGTTTTTTTCCGCGCGAGGGACGGCAAGAAGGTGCTGTTTGTGGCCGATCCGGCGCGCGCGCCAGAATCAACGGATGTCATCTATGCGCGCCCGGACGACCGTGCCGACAATGGGGCTACATGGCGGGACCACATCGCCCGCTACAACGCGACCCCCGACGTCAATCCGTTCGGACTTAGCACGGCTTACGAGCTCTACGAGAACGAGACCTATCGCGAGCTCGTGCGCCGGTTCGGCATCGGCAACACAATGATTTTGTCTGCCGGCTGGGGGCTCATCCCTGCGGGGTTCCTTACGCCCCGCTACGACATCACCTTTAGCGCGAGCGCTGAGCCTTATGTGCGCCGGCGGAAGCACGAAGCGTATGAGGACTTCTCCATGTTGCCGGCTGGGGCGAGCGAACCGATCGTGTTCTTCGGCGGACGAGAGTACGTGCCGCTCTTTGCCAAGCTCACCGCAGCGGCGGAGCGCAGGATCGTTTTCTACAATTCGGCCATTCCACCGCAAGCGCCCGGCTGCTTCGTGCGGCGCTTCC
>DASRBJ010000166.1:0-2331 GCA_035653695.1 Sphingomicrobium sp. | reverse complement strand
CGGCTACAAGACCACGGCTGTTTGCTCGAACGCCGCTCCTGACTATGATCGCATTTTTGGACGAGCGGCTCATTCGCCTGCGTCCTGCCTCAGGAGCCCGCTCGATGGCCTTTGATTCAATCTGCGGGAGCGACTCCGTCGATCGTCGCTCGCAGGTCGGCACGACCATCCTTGACCGACATCAGGGTGTCGTCGCCTCATTGACGCGCCAACTTGATTGGAGTGCCTCTCCCTTGGGCCCTCCTCAGAACTGGCCCCAGCCGCTCAAGACAGTTGTCGATCTGATGCTTGCTTCCCGCCAGCCGATGTTCATCGCCTGGGGACCCGCGCAAACTTGGCTCTACAATGACGCGTTTATCCCCATCCTTGGGCTTAAGCATCCAGAGGCACTGGGAATTCCGGCCATGGAAGTATGGGCGGAAGCGCGGGAAGTCCTTCAGCCGATGTTCGAGCGGGTGTTCGATGGCGAAGCGGTCCATATGGATGACTTCGGACTCCTCCTCGATCGCCGGGGCAAGCTTGAAGAAGCGCATTTCAGCTTCTCCTATAATCCCGTGCGCGATGAGCACGGGAAAGTCCTTGGCTTGCTGGGCGTTTGCGTCGAGACGACGGTCAAGGTGCTTGCTGAACGGCAGGCAGTCGCCGAGCGAGAGCGGCTCGCGAAGCTCTTCGACCAGGCGCCGACCTTCATGGCCTTCTTGAAGGGCAGCGATCACCGTTTTGAATTCGCCAATCCAAGTTACCTTGAGTTAGTTGGCAATCGCGAGATCCTCGGCCGCACGCTTGCGGACGCACTGCCGGACGCCGCCGAGCAAGGCTATCTCGAAATCCTCGACCGCGTCTTTGCCACCGGAACTCCCTACCGGGCGGTCGCGGCCCCTTTTCTAAACCAACCGGAGCCGGGCGGACCGGTAACCGAGCGCTTCGTTGATTTCGTCTATCAGCCAATCCTTGGTGTCGACGGAACTCCGGAGGGCATCTTCGTCCAGGGCGCCGACGTCACCGTCCGGGCAACAGCGGAACGTCGCGCTCACGAGCAGTCGGAGTGGCGTCGCGCGGTCGATCAGCTGAGCTTGAACTTCCATGAGCTCGCCGACCCTGCGGACATTGCTTATGCGGCGGCTGAAATGCTCGGCAAAACGCTCCGCGTGAGCCGCGCCGGTTACGGTACCATTGATCCCATCAGCGAGACGATCGTTATTGATCGGGACTGGAATGCGCCCGGCATAAAGACCATCGCCGGCACATTGCGCTTCCGGGACTATGGCACGTACATCGACGATCTGAAGCGCGGCGAAACTGCAGTCGTTGAAGATGCCTATGGCGATGAGCGAACGCGGGAAACTGCCGACGCGCTAAAGGCGATTAGTGCTCAATCGTTCGTCAACATGCCGGTGACCGAGCAGGATGGGTTCGTTGCCCTACTCTACCTCAACCATCACGAACCACGTCGCTGGCGCAGCGAAGAGTTGGCCTTCATCCGCGAAGTCGCCGAGCGCACGAGAATGGCGGTGGAGCGACGGCGCGCCGAAAACGAGTTGATCGCGCTCACCGCGACGCTTGAGGCACGGGTCGAGGAGCGGACGGCTGAGCGCGATCGCGTCTGGCGCAACTCCAGAGACCTTCTCGCGGTCATTGGCGCGGACGGAATCTTCCGGCGCGCAAACCCGGCCTGGCGGACGATCCTCGGTTATTCCGCGTCGGAGGTTGAAGGTCGAAGCTTCCTCGATCTTATCTGGCCCGAGGACGCGTCGATGACCCAGGAAGGTCTCGACCGTGCCGCGTCGGCGGACGACCTCACGGCATTTGAAAATCGCTACCGCCATGCTGACGGTACCCCCCGGTGGATTTCCTGGCACACCGCTGTCGAAGGTGATCTCGTTTACGCATACGGCCGCGACATCACGTCCCAGAAGGAACAGGCAACCGCCCTTGAGAATGCACAAGAGGCGCTCCGGCAAAGCCAGAAGCTCGAAGCAATGGGGCAGCTCACGGGCGGCGTTGCCCATGACTTCAATAATCTTCTGACGCCGATCATGGGCAGCCTCGACATGCTCCAGCAACGAGGCGTCGGTGGGGCAAGAGAGCAGCGGCTCATTTCTGGGGCGCTCCAATCGGCTGAGCGTGCCCGAACTCTCGTCCAGCGTTTGTTGGCTTTTTCGCGTCGGCAACCGCTAAAACCACGCGCCGTCGATGTTGGCGAACTGGTCCGCGGACTTTCGGAACTGATTGGCAGCACCACTGGTCCACAGATCCGCGTCGTCGTCGATATTGCCGAGGACCTGCCGTTCGCCGAAGCGGATCCCAATCAACTTGAGATGGCCATACTCA
>DASRBJ010000165.1:0-2177 GCA_035653695.1 Sphingomicrobium sp. | reverse complement strand
AATGCCCTCGCGCTGCATCTTCTTCT
The DNA here is from genome assembly GCA_035653695.1 of Sphingomicrobium sp. Taxonomy (GTDB): domain Bacteria; phylum Pseudomonadota; class Alphaproteobacteria; order Sphingomonadales; family Sphingomonadaceae; genus Sphingomicrobium. The sequence goes on along the minus strand of DASRBJ010000165.1, from coordinate 2,151 downwards.
TGAGCGCCTTGAGGGCTTGATCGACATTGTTGTCGCGTACGAGTACTTGCACTTGTGCTCCTTTGTTGTGGCCGGACGGGGTTCAACACAAAAGGCCCGCAAATGCGGGCTATCGAGTCGCGCGGCTTTACCAGAAACGGGTTCCGAAGTCCATCGTTTTGCCGGTTGAGGGGCCGCCGGCGGTCACGAACTCCAACCGCCATCCCCTACTCAAGCCGCCTGCAACTCTTGTGTTCCCCGGCTATGATGTGAGTTGGTTCGCGCGGCATCATCTACCCATCGGGTGCGCATGGATAATGGTGCCGGCACTACCCCGCCAGCATTCCCGCCATCCGGAGCCCCTCCCGGATTCGCTCGTGCTGCTGCTGGTAAACGGGGCTGGTGGCGTTCAACGGGACGGACCAATCGTCGAAGAGGCGTTTGATCGTGATTCCGGGCTGCACCCGCAGCGCTTCGGCCAGAGCGAGCGCGGCCTCATCGGCGCGGTTCGACAAAGCGTAAATGGCCGCGAGAAAAGCCGGCGCGCGGAAATCATTGCGGTTAGCGTCGGCGGATAACCTGAGCAGCCGGATCGCCTCTTCAATGTGGTCGAGCGAGAATTGGGCTCGCCCCATGGCGCCGAGCCATATCCATCGGCTGGGATCCCGAGGTCCGATCTGCTCGGCTTTCTCAAACCACTCGATGGCTTGCTGGAAATGGCCGAGATAGAGCTCGCTTAAACCGACTTCCTTGTAAGCCCACGGCTCGCCCGGATTTTGCGCGATCACGGCGCGACTGGCTGCGATCGCGTCCTCGAACTTGCCTTCCGCTCGCAGCAAGGCAGCGTGAACTTTCAGCGCCACGATGTGGTGAGAGTCGAGTTCGAGCGCCCGGCGAATGAGTGCGTGGCCGTCCCGCAACCGCTGCTCCCGTCCGTCGTGGTAATAGCCGTTCAACACCTCGAACACATACGTCATCGCGACCCCAGCTAGCGCATCGACGTTGTCTGCGTCGTAACCAAGAGCCTCCTGAAACAGGGCTCGCGCCTCGATCATCGTCTCCCGCGATGTCGGCCGGTTGGCGATGGCCTGAGCGCGCATCACGAAATCGACCGCGGACGGATTGCCGTGCCGTTCGCTTCGCTTTGCTTCGATGTCAATGAGCTTCAGCCCGATGGCGCGGGACAGCCGGCCGACGATTTGATCCTGAACCTCCAAAACGTTCTCTCGCCGATTATCGAACCGCTCGGCCCATAGCTCGGTGTCAGTTTCGGCATCGATCAGCCGAGCATTGACTCGCATACGATTGCCGTCGGGCAGCACGCTTCCAGCGAGCAGATAACGTATGTTCAAATCGCGGGCGATTTGGCTTCCTTCGGCCAGTCGGCCTTTGTAAGTAAATGCAGTACCGCGGGCGACGACAAAGCTGCCGGGAAGGGCTCGCGAAAGATCGGTCGTCAGGCTTTCGGTGATGCCGTCGACGAAATAGTCCTTATCCGGATCTCCGCTGAGATTGGTGAAAGGCAACACGGCGATCGAAAGCCGCTCGCCTTTGCGGTCGCTTTCTTCCGTCGCGAGACCATTTTTTACCGAAGCGGCTGCCGGCGGACCTTGCACGTCCACATAGTTCAGCCTCCACCAACCGCCGGCAGACGCGATGCCGATACCTAGCGTGGTCGCGAGGGCGACAGCACCGCGCCGCGACCGACCGACGTTGCCCTTTTTTGCACTGTCGCTGCTCACCATTGCGATGCTGAAGGCGTGTACAGGTCGCTCAATGTTTTTGACCGACAGTTCGCCCATGTCCTCGAAGTGCAGCTTCAGCTTATCGTGCACATGGTCGCGCACCGCCCCCGAAACCATGATGCCGCCAGGCTGAGCCAGTGATTCCAGACGAACGGCAATATTGACGCTGTCGCCGTAAATGTCGTCCGACTCGACGATCACGTCGCCGATGTTAATCCCGATTCGGAAGGCGATGGGCTGCTCACTGGCATGGTTGCGCGATGCGACCTCGCGCTGAATTTCGAGTGCGCAGCGTACGGCTTCAACCACGCTGGCGAACTCCGCCAAAACCCCGTCCCCCGTCTTTTTAATAACGCTTCCGCCACGGGCTTCGATCGCAGGCTCCAGCAGATCGCGCAGCAGTGCGATCACGCGGGCATGCGTGTCT
>DASRBJ010000164.1:0-3306 GCA_035653695.1 Sphingomicrobium sp. | reverse complement strand
TCTTCGTCGGCGTGAGTGCCGACCATGAAATCGTACCGTCCAACGGCTTCAAATCCATAACGATCGTAGAAACGCTTTGCCCGATGGTTGTCGACGTAGACCGTCAAGTAAATCTCTCGAGCGCGCTGCGCCTCGGCTTCAGCAACTGCCCATTCCATCAGTCCATGAGCAATGCCGCTGCCGTGATGTTCCTTGAGGACGTAGAGCTGATCAAGGAGGATTGCGGGTCCCGCCGGTTCGACCGGAAGTTTGACCGGACCGAGCTTCACATAGCCTACAGCCTCGCCGTCGGCCTCGGCGATGCGAAACGCGAAAGCCGGATCGCGAAGCTGCCGTTCCCACGTGTCGATCGAATGAGCCGAGAGGAACGCACTGAGGTCGGCGGCGCGGTAGAGATGGCCGAACGTGTCGCAGAAGCTTGTTTCAAAGATCTTTGAGATCGCCGCGGCATCCTCGACGCGTGCGCTTCGAAAGCTTGCTGTCATCTAAAACCTGCCGGCGCTGGCCATTTCGCCGAGTGGAGCGCAACGACCTTGAAGAGTTCTCCCATCTGGTCGGGTGCGGTCAGGCGGTCGACGGCTGACTTGAGATCGTCTCGGCGATCGGGATTTGCATGCGACAAAACCGCCGCGCGCGTTTCGATTCCAAGCCGCTTCAGCCACTCGCCCTGGCCGATTACGCGCGTCACCAGTGCACCGGCCGACCGGCCGGTCGTCCCGAGAGTTTCGAAATCGACATGGCTCGTGAGGTCCTGCTCGCCTGGACGATCGAGTACCGCAGCAAAGCGATGGCCTCGAACGGCCTGAAGCGTGTCGCCTGGAGCGGAGCGCGCATGGCCGTAGTCGACGATGATAGCGACGCCGCCGTTTGCCTTGCAGCGCGAGGCTATCGTGCGAACCACGTCGTCTCGCGCAGGCGACGTCTCAATGATTTCGCCGTCGCGGTCGAACGCCAGTCCTCCCGCGGCAACGAGGATGCGACGTTCGATTCCACCAATGTGCTGGCGAACCGGAAGCGCGTCGAGGAACTCGTTTGCAACGAGCAACAATGGCTTTGCTGGAACATCCTCAAGAGCCTCGTGCCAATGCGCATCAGGTACCGATTTCCGCTGCGCGTCCTTCAGCAGCGGGCTGGTCTCGACGAGATGTACATCGCCTCCAAAGCCGGCGCGACGCAGGACGCGAAGTGCATCACTCGCAAGCGTGCCTCGCCCAGGACCCAGTTCCACGTAAGTCGCATCGGCGGGCGAGCCAGCCTTTTTCCAGCAATCGGCAAGGGCTGCGCCAATCAACTCACCGAACATCTGGCTGACTTCCGGCGCCGTCGTGAAGTCACCGGCAGCCCCGAGCGGATCCCTCGTTGCATAATAATAAGCATTGCACGCTTCCATGTAGGCTTCGAGCGTGATTGGCCCCTCGGCCGAAATCCGCTCGCGAAGCGCCCGCTCGAACGGCGTCACGCGACCGATGCGGTTCCCGCGGTCGATTCAACGCGAACGCGCCGACCTGCGGACGTGACAATGAGGTAGAGCCCACCGATGATCATCGGCAGGGACAACCACTGCCCCATGTGAAGGTGGGTCGCCTCCGCAAACGCTCTCAACTGTTGGTCCGGCTCCCTGATGAATTCGACGCCGAACCGGAACAGGCCGTAAAAGAAGAGGAACGTACCGACGAGCTTTCCTGGGTCGTAACGCGCCTTCGTTCTCCAGAACATGAAGGCGAGAATCGCAAAGAGCAGAATGCCTTCGAGAAATGCCTCATAGAGCTGGCTTGGATGCCGCGGCGGCCCAAGCATCGGGCCGAATGGAGTCTGCTCGACGAAGCGTATCGCCCAAGGAACCGTCGTCGGTGCTCCCCAGAGCTCCTGGTTAATGAAATTCGCAAGCCTTCCGAAGAAGAGACCGAAGGGAACACAGCAAGCCACGTAATCGTGGATCCGCAACCAGTTCAGCTTCTCCTTCCGAGCAAAATAAATGATCCCGAGCGACGTACCAACGACGCCGCCGTGGAATGACATTCCGCCGTCCCACAGCTTCAGTATCTCAATGGGATGGCGCAGATACTCGGCGAGATTGTAAAACAAGACGTAGCCGATCCGGCCGCCAAGGATGATCCCTAAGGCGGCGTAGAAGACAAGATCATCCGCGTGGCGGCGCGCCATTGGTGCACCGGGCTGCTTCAACAGCTTCAAGAGGTACCAATAACCAATGAAAATGCCGGCGAGGTAGGCAAGACTGTACCAGCGCAGGTCAAATGGACCGATGTGCAGAGCAACGGGCGAAAGCCCGAGGTCCGGAAAGGCAAGAAAGCGGCTATTGTCGACGGCTTGCAAGGGCTTCCCCATGGATGTTCAGCGCCTCATAAGGCGGTGAGCCCCAAAGGCAAAGGAGCGCACGATCGAATGCGAAATGAGCTCGACCGCCGGTTTGATGAGGAACTCGCGAAGGTCACCGGTCCCGGTGGCAGGCTCAGCGTCGGCGAGGACGAACAAGGTCGCGCGGTCGTTACCAACCTGCCCTCGACCCTGCCAGCATTCTTCAAGGCCTTCTGCGCTCTCAATGGCGCAAATGAAGCCGTTGTCGCTGGGAACGAGCGACTGACATTTGCCGATCTTGACCGTATCTCGGATGGGCTTGCCCAGGCCTTGCTCGCACGTGGAATCGTGAAAGGCGACCGCGTCGCGATTGCAATGCGCAATTGCCCCGCGTGGATCATTTCGTACATGGCAATTGCCAAGGTCGGCGCAATTGCCACTCTCCTTAACGGCTGGTGGGAGCCTGCCGAAATGGAGCATGCGATCACCCTGACCGAACCCAAGCTCATCATTGCCGACGACGCACGCGGCAGGCGCATCCTCGAGCGGTGCGGCACCTTCGACACGGTCTGCCTTCCAATCAGCGAGCGTGTCGAAGACGCAATCGAGCCATTGCTTCGTTCCACCGGGGGCGAATTCATCCTTCCGCAGGTCAGTGCCGACGACGATGCAACAATTCTCTTCACCTCGGGATCGACGGGCGATGCGAAAGGTGCCGTTTCGACAAATCGTGCGGTCACGACGGGCGTCTACGCTTATTCGACCGGGCTTGCTGTTCTCCTCGGTTTGTTGACGCAGGACGGCAAAGCGCCCGCGACGCCGCCGCGGACTTTGCTCAGCGTGCCGCTGTTCCACGTCACTGGCGAAGTCCCGGTCATGCTCAACAGCTTCGTCATCGGTCGCTGCATGGTGATCATGCCCAAGTGGGACGCGACCGAAGCCTTGCGGCTCATCGAGAAGGAAAGGATCACCTACTTCGTCGGCGTGCCG
>DASRBJ010000163.1:0-3785 GCA_035653695.1 Sphingomicrobium sp. | reverse complement strand
TGGTGCTTGGAGTGGCGGCACGTAACCCGGTCAAGGTGAACGGCGGTGACATGATCGCGACGAGTTTTCCCGGTTTTGCCGAGCTGATGAGGTCAATCGGTGCTTACGTCTCATGAGCACCTTCTTGGTTGCCGACGAGGGCATTCGTGAGCGTCAATAGCTTTGGACATGTTCTGCGCTTCACGACGTGGGGCGAAAGCCACGGTCCCGCCATCGGCGGCGTCATCGATGGATGTCCACCTGGACTGGCACTCGAGGAAGGGATGATCCAGCGCTGGCTCGACAAGCGGCGGCCGGGGAGCAGTCGATACACCACCCAGCGCCGTGAACCCGACCAGGTTCGCATACTTTCCGGCACCTTCGAGGGGAGGACGACTGGCACCCCGATCAGCATCATGATCGAGAATGTCGACAATCGTTCAAAGGACTACTCGAATATCGCCGAAGCATACCGGCCTGGGCACGCGGATTTCACCTACGAGGTGAAATACGGTCTTCGAGATTGGCGCGGAGGAGGAAGAAGCTCCGCACGCGAGACGGCAATACGCGTCGCAGTGGGCGCTATCGCTCGGTTGATAATCCCGGAAATAAGGATCCTCGGCTATCTTGTCGAACTTGGCGGAGATCCGGTTGACCGATCGAACTTCGATGAAACGGCCATCGGTGAAAGCCCTTTTCACTCCCCCGATCGTCGCGCTGCCGAGCGCTGGGCCGGAAGTCTCGATGAAGCACGCAAAGCGGGATCATCACTTGGAGCGATTGTCGAATGCATTGCCGAAGGAGTTCCAGCCGGCTTGGGCGCACCGATTTACGGGAAGCTTGACGGTGATCTCGCGGCAGCTCTCATGTCAATCAACGCTGCGAAGGGCGTCGAAATTGGAGACGGGTTTGCAGCAGCAAGACTGCGCGGCGAGCAGAATGTTGATGCAATAAGAGCCGGGCCGTCGTTCCTGTCCAATCATGCCGGAGGAATTCTCGGCGGAATCTCGACGGGACAGCCGGTGGTTACGCGCGTGGCGTTCAAACCGACCTCGTCGCTGCCAAGACCTCTACCGACGATTACCCGCGACGGCACCGAGACGGAGATCGCGACAACGGGTCGCCACGACCCGTGCGTCGGGATCCGTGCAGTACCGGTGGTCGAAGCCATGGTTGCGTTCGTCCTCGCTGACCACAAGCTCCTTCATCGCGCCCAGTGTGGGTAAGCGCATGCAGAACGTTCATGTCGATCTCGGAGGCGCTGGCTACGATATACTCATAGGCGACGGGCTCCTCGATCGTGCAGCCGATTACCTTGAACCGCTTGCGCGCGAAGGGCGGCTGCTTGTCGTTACCGACGAGAATGTGTGGAATATCGCCGGGGCTCGTTTCGCGACAGCACTTGGCAACATAAAAGTGACGCCGATCCTGGTCGCCGCGGGAGAGCAGAGCAAGAGCTGGGTCGGCTTGCAGTCAGTCGTCGAACGTCTCCTCGCAGAACGCATCGAACGCACTGATCATGTTATAGCATTCGGCGGCGGCGTCATTGGTGACCTCGCGGGATTTGCCGCCTCAATCGTTAAACGCGGCTGCAGCTTCGTCCAAGTGCCGACCACTTTGCTCGCGCAGGTCGACAGCTCGGTCGGCGGCAAGACAGGAATTGACGTGTCGGCCGGGAAGAATCTGGTCGGTGCGTTTCACCAGCCGTCATTGGTGCTGATTGACCCGACACTGCTCGACACGTTGCCCGAACGTGAGATCCGCGCCGGCTACGCCGAGATTGTCAAATATGCCTTGATCGAAAGCGCGAGTTTTTTCGCGTGGCTCGAAGAGCATGGGCCGGATGTCATCACGGGCGAATCCATTAGTCGCGCTCGAGCAATTATCACCGCCGTTTCCGGTAAAGCCCGAATCGTCGAACAGGATGAGCGGGAAAGGAGCGGCCGGCGCGCGCTTCTCAATCTCGGACACACGTTCGGCCACGCGCTTGAGGCGGAAGCTGGCTATTCGAGCCGGCTCCTGCACGGCGAAGCCGTAGCGCTCGGATGCACGTTAGCGTTTGATTATTCGAGCAGGCGGCGGATTTGCACGAACGAAGACGCAGCGCGCGTTCGCTGCCATTTTTCCCGGCTGCGACTCCCGACGACCCTCGCCGAGGTCGGTCTGGAGGCGAGAGGGTCTGATCTCGTCAGACATATGGAGTTCGACAAGAAGAGGGAGCAAGGCCGAACGGCGTTCATCCTCGCGCGCGGCATAGGTCGCGCTTACGTCGATACCGAAGTCGACCTTGCTGACATCGCGGCCTTTCTCGACGAGCAACCGTGAAATGACCACGGCCTATGCGGAAGTGATCGGCGACCCGGTCACACATTCGAAATCACCGCTGATTCACAATCATTGGCTCGAATGTCTCGGCATCAATGCCGAGTACCGAGCAACGACCGTGCGGGGCGGCGAGCTCGCGAAGTTCATCGCTGAGCGACGTTCAGATCCTGATTGGCGCGGTTGCAACATCACTCTTCCGCACAAGGAGACGGCGCTTGTCCACGCCGATCTGCTCAGCGACGAAACGCGCGCAATAGGGGCGGTCAATTGCATTGTGCCGCGAGGAAATTTGCTCGTTGGGTACAATAGCGATGTGGAAGGGGTGGCCGCTGCGCTGGATCGGCTGACACTTGGTGGCCGAAAAGTCGTCATCATCGGAGGAGGTGGTGCTGCTCGAGCAGCCCTCAGCTATCTCGCGAGGCGCGACACCGGCGAGATCGTCGTCCTCGTGCGCGACGTCGAGCGAGCGCGACCGCTTAAACGCATGCTCCCGTCTGGACTTTTGAGCGTCGGCTCCTTGAGCGATCCCACCACCTTCATGGCCGGCGCCTCACTGATCATCAACGCGAGTCCACTCGGAATGAGAGGCTGCGCTAGCATGCCCGTTGACCTCATTTCGGCCGTTTCCGCGCAGGACGCCGACTTGTTCGACATGGTCTATGATCCGATTACAAGCGACTTCCTCGCCGCCGGTAATTCCCAGCGCATTGACGGTTTGTCGATGCTGCTTGGACAGGCGAGGGAAGCATTCGAGCGCTTCTTTGGGGTTCCGCCGCCCAGCGTCGACGTGGAGCTCCGAAGCGCATTATCCGGGTGAAACGTGCCTATTTGGTTTCGCGACCGGTTCGTCGCGCGAGCAGTGTCGGTTGAGTATTTCAGTCGCGACGGCTGCTAACCTCATGTTGGAAAGGTACCACTCACATCGACGACTTCGGCTTTCAGCAGGTCGTTCGTCGTATGAACGATCGTTTGCAGATGCTTCACGAGCATCTCGCTCGTTCGAACCTTGCAGGTGTAGGCTGGACTGAGCCGGATCGATCCGCGTTCGTCGGTAAGGAGAATGCCATCGGCAATCATCGCCTTTACCTTCCGGCGTGCGGTTTCACGGTTGAGTCCCGTCGCGGCAGCAATGGAGCTTACATAACATCTTGTCAGAAGCTCAGCGGGCATCGCGCTGCGAATATCGCCAAGCTCGCCCTCGAACTCGTGGCGAGTGAACTTCTCCATCGTCACAGCCGCTGTCGCAAGCACGATCAGTGCGCGGTCGAGGTCCAGTCCCAGTTCCGACCGCCATGTTTCAAGAAGGCGCAGAGACATCATCGCAACGCGAACGCCAAACGGCCTCGTGCGCGATTCCAATCGGTCGAAATTCGCAGCGAGTCGAGATCGAGAATGGCTCTCGTGGTTCAAGCGATTCAAAGAGCAGCCAATCCTTCCTCGCACTCGCGAAGAACGCATCGTGTTGGACGCGTAATCCGTTG
>DASRBJ010000162.1:0-6261 GCA_035653695.1 Sphingomicrobium sp. | reverse complement strand
ACGCCAATCCACGACATTGAACAGGCGCTTCAGCGATTGCACGATGCGCACTCGCTCCTGCTCCATCCGCATCGCTGCGCCGCTTGGGTCGTTCATCCATTTGCGCTCTCGCCCGGCTCGTGCTGGGTTGAGATAGGGGCGCGCGGTTGGTGGGCGAACTGCGTCTATTGCGCAATGGGTATAGCGGCTTCGCTCAAAGCGGATGCTGACATCTCGACGCGCATTGGCGGTGAGCGGGAGCCGGTAGTCATCCGCATACGTGATGACGACGTGCTCGAGCGCGACTTGCTACTTCACCTTTCAACGCCGGTTCGCGAATGGTGGGACAACGTAATCCACGCCTGCGCAACCTTTCAGCCGTTTCGTCGCAAGAGCGATGTTCACGTTTGGTGCGAACGACATGCGATGCCTTTAGGAGCGATCATTCCGCTCCCGGAGATGTACGCATTTGCAAGAGACTGGTACGGCGATTACGTCGACAAGCCGTGGCGAAAGCGGTCGCGCGACGAAACGGTCGCGCTCTTTGCGAAGCATGGCTTTGAAGGCGAGTTCTGGAAAGTCGAGTGACATCGATCTTCCGTGAGCCGCTCAGCCGGATAATCGCGCGTCCATGATTTCCGCAGTGACTCTAAGCCCAGGCGGGGCATAGATCACGGCGTCGACGACAATGTCGCTACCCCAGAAATGGCCACGATCATCGTCGGGTGGAAGGCACTCGCGATCACCACTTCCACCCACATATGGGTAGCGGTCAGTGATCGTAATGGATCGCGCGTCCTTCTTCACGATGAATGAAACGCGGCCGGGATCGTCAAGCTTCGAGTGGCGCCGCAACTCGATTTTGAGCGGGCCACCGCGGCGGACGATCCGTGCCGATCCCCGGACAAGACGCAAGAGGAGCGGTTGCGCTCGTTGATCGACCAAAACCCACGTGCGAGCACTTGTGCCAAGCGAGCTTCGCTGACCATCGACAACCGAAGCCGGCGCGGCAGCGAACACACTGAGAAGGGCGACACCAAACAGGCCCGAGCTCAGCGGCGCGCCCATTGCAATTCCCCCTCGCCTTGAGCCTTCGACGTCATGCCAGCGCCCGCGCGGAAGAAAATTCGCCGATGCGCGGCGCGCCGAAATTCCCGTAAAACGAAGCGACCGCGACATGCCGCAGCTATGCGCTTGCAAAGGTCCATGGACGTGCTCCCATCCGCTGACATTGGCGCGGGTTAGCGCCTCGACGGTCATCGCCGCTTCCGGCTTGTTGCGCTCGAAACATGCGCCTCGATGTTCGCTAACGTGCGCCGATCGCCGAAGTCGTTCGGCTTGGGGTTGCTGCGAACGCGCAAAGGTATCAGGCGTGAAGCGCGGCTTGGAAAAGGCGCCGGGGCATTGAGAACCCTGCTTGAGGAATGGCGGACCCGTTTTCCGCCGGGTGGCCGGCGCGCATGTCCAGACCACAAGGGTTAAAGGCGCCGGCGCATGTTCCAAGCATGTTCTCAACGCCCGGCTGATCGTGCACCTTTTTTCCGAATTCCCATGCAACAAACCGGGCAGCCAAAGCGGAACGGTTCATCAGGAGCAGCTCACCAAGAGCGAGAGAGCGGCTGCGGCGCCCGCTGGTCGTCCGTCTAATTTGCCGAACAAATGATGCTGCAAAGTACGATAAGAGACTGTCGCAATGCCGTTGCAAGTACATTCGAGAAGGATCGGCAAATATCGGAGCCACCTTTCGGGCGGTGGCTTCAAGATTTTGGACTGATTTCGTAGCAGGATTGATCGTCAAGTAAGATCGACTGTCGGGTCCACGGATGGAGGTTCCCCGAACATCATCGGAGGATGTGGATGACTCAAGCGACCATGGCAAGTTTTCGCATCGTCGCTACAATAGCTCGCGAACTCGGACCTTGTCTCCTCGCCGCCTCGGTAAGTGCGAATGCGGCCGTTCCTCCTCCTCCCCACCCAAATCAGCAGGTTACTGCAATTGTCGACGTCAACGTCGTGCCGATGGACACCGAGCGAGTGCTGCAAGATCAAACGGTCATCATCGAGGGCGGCAAAATTGCCGCAATCGGCAGCGGTCTTCCGATACCGCCAAATGCCCGCGTGATCCGGGCTAAGGGCGAGTATCTTTCACCCGGGCTCGCCGACATGCACACGCATTCGACGACACGCGAGGATCTTGCCGTTTACCTTGCAAACGGTGTCACCACCGTTCTCAATATGGGCGGTGCAACATCCGGATTCATGGACACGATCAGGCCTGGTGCAAACAGCGGCGTCATTCCTGGACCGCATGTCTATGCCGGGTTCATGCTCGATGGCTCGCCGCGCTATAACAACTTCTTCGTGACGACGCCCGAACAAGCTCGAGCAATTGTCGGCATCGGCAAGACAAATGGCTATGACTTCATCAAGGTCTACAATGATCTCTCGGAGCCGGCTTTCAATGCGCTCGCCAGCGAAGGCAAGATTGAGCACGTGCCGATCATTGGTCATGGCGTTAGTGCTGTTGGACTGAGGCGCCAACTCGATGCGGGTCAGGTGATGGTCGCCCACACCGAGGAGTTCCTTTACACGGTCTTTTACGATCCCGCTCACCTTCCGAGCACCGGCGCGCCGGATGCGTCCAAGATACCAGGCGTCATTGACTTTGTGTTGCGTCACAAGGCGTTCGTGACTGCAGACCTCAACACCTACGCAACAATCGCGCACCAATGGGGGAAACCGACCGCGGTCAACAATTACCTTAGAATGCCGGAAGTCAAATATCTGAGACCGGATGACCGTATCCGCTGGGCGCGCGCGGATTACGCCGACCGTCAGGGATCGATTGACGCGCGATTATCCTTCCTCCGGCAGTTCACGAAGGCGATGAACGACAAGGGCGTCAATTTGATCGCAGGAACTGACGCACCTTCCATTGCCGGCCTCGTCCCCGGCTATTCGCTGCACGATGATCTCGCCGCGCTCCGGAGTGCCGGTTTAACGCCATTCGACGTGCTTTCGACGGCAACGCGCATTCCTGGCAAGTTCATCCAAGCTACTCTTCCAGCGGAGGAGCCGTTTGGGACCGTCACAGTCGGCAGTCGGGCTGACCTCGTCCTCACCGCGAAAAACCCGCTTAAGGCGTTATCAACGCTCCGAACGCCGATCGCCGTGATGGCGCATGGTCAATGGTATTCGGCATCAAGGCTACACGCTCTGCTCGACCTCGTTGCCGCCGAGTATCGACGGGCCCTCAATCCGGCCATTTCGGCGAAACGAAGCGCCAGCATCAGCAACGACTAACCAACGGCACACAAATCACCAGCGCGGAAGTGATGCCGGTACACTCGTCTGCCGAAGCTTTGCTGTCGTGGTTAGCGCCACTCGCGGATCATCGTGACGTGAAACAGCCTCCAAGATCGTTCCGGGAAGCCGCGGCAGGAAGGCGCACCACAAAGAAGCGCTTCGTCGCGCTCACAAGTCGAAGAATGTCGACGGTTTTCCGAAGCGCGCGCTTTTTTGCGTCCAATTGGCAATGCGTAGTTCGATGCTGAACGCCTCGGCCAGAGCAAGTGCACGAAAGGCCCTCAGCCGCTCTCGAGAAGGAAACTATCTGCCAGATGATCATCGATTGTTTGGAGAAGGTTTGAATGAGTGCGGTTTCAACAGCGTCAACGGACTGGCGCGCCTCATCAAAATCGTGGATCTTTGCCGTCGCACTGCTGGTCTTGACTTCTATTCATCACGCGTACGGAGCGCTCGTCTACCACAGCGAGTGGCGTCTGCACGTCGTCTTTGTCGCGATTCCGCTAGCAGCCGTGATCATTGTCATGGCGCGATCGCGTGAACGTTCATGGCGAATCTATGCCGCGCTGCTGATGATCATATTCGCCGTCATGCTCATCGGTGTCTTCGAGGGCGGCTATAATCATCTCGTCAAGAACATCGTCTATTTCACGGCCGGTGCCGACCGGACGCGGGCCTTGTTCCCTCCACCGCTCTACGAACTCCCGGGTGATGCCTTCTTCGAACTCACCGGAATCGCGCAGTTCCTGATCGCGCCATTTGCGGCACTTGGAGCTGTTCGACTCTTGCGTGAAGCGATGCTGCTGTGATGAGGAGACCGGGAACGTCGGCGCATTCGGGAGCGCACGTCAATTCCGAGGCGGATCCCTCGGCGACGGTCCACATTGACCGCTTCTACGCGCAAAAAGAGCATTTGCGCGAGCTGCTCGATGCAATTGGCGACACGCACTCATCGTTGCGTGATCTTCCGGGGTTCCTGCGTGACCTCATTGTCATTCGAACTGCGACGCAATGGGCGGTCGAAATCGTGACCATCGTCGAATGGGGAAGCTCGCGGGCGATGGAAGACGCGCGACAGGCGGTTAGGGACCTCGCGTCGGTCCGTTACCTAAGCATGCAATCACTGACACCGCGGTTGTGCGCGCAGGTCGGGCGAGGAGATTACCGGCCACTCAATCCCAATCCGCCGCATAATAATGAAACCAGCATGTCGCCATGAGTCGACTCCTGCCCGGCGAACGCTCTCCGATATTGAGGCTCAACGCGGCTGACGATGCGCTCGACCTTGCGTCAGGAAATCTGCCGACGCACCTGCAGTTTCGGCGCTTTGCCGGCTGTCCCGTTTGCAGCCTTCACATTGCCTCATTCCGCCGGCGCGCCGACGAATTGCGGCCCGTCGTTCGTGAGGTCATGATCTTTCACTCAACTATCGGCGAAATCGACCGTTACGTCCACGATCTGCCGTTTCATGTGGTTGCTGATCCGACGAAGCGAATTTATCGCGCGTTCGGGGTGGAAAATGGCCGTGCCGTCTTCACCAATCCACTAGGATGGCCGGCGATTTTGAGATCGGTCACGTCGACGCTTGCGCGTGTTCTCAACCGGACTGCCGCCTTTCCTCCTCTCAGTCCGCTCGGCGGAAGATTGAGTCTGCCAGCGGATTTCCTGATCGCTGCCGATGGAATGGTGGCTGCTGTTCATTATGGAAAGCACGTCGACGACAGCTGGTCCGTCGACGAAGTCCTTGAGCAGGCACGGCGGCAACATCCATCGGCCCCATAATGGGCGCGCACACCGCTTGATCGATCGAGAACACGCCTTGACGCAAACTTGAGCGTCACATGAGCGCACTGGCCCCTTAGGCGGCGGCTGCGGCAAATCTCGCTTCGCGGCAGGCACCGGCAAGCACTGGAGCGACGAGTTCTCGGAACATCTCGTGGACAACGGCACCACTAAGCTCGGGATGGAGTTCGACCCACCACATCACCACCGACTGGATCGAATCGGCAATGAAATGCGCCAGCAGCTCTCGAGGGACTCGCGGATGATCGCATTTCGCGATTTCAGGCCGGATTGCCTCGACCATTAATCGCCGGAATTCACGCAGTGCGATCGAGCTCGCCTTGCTTCCAACGAGCGCGCGGTAGATGTCCTTGAACCGTTCGACGTGCGCGAACACGACGGAAGAAAAGTTCAGCTGCGGCGTAGCGTCGCCATTGGGTCGCTGCGCACGCGTTTCGAATAGTTCGGCACGAAAGTGATCGAAACCACGGCGAAGCAGGTCATCCTTGCCAGCGTAATGCGCATAGAAGGTCGCGCGTCCGACGTCGGCTTCATCAATGATATGCTGCACCGTGATCGAATCATAATGCTTCCTGAGGATCAACTTCATGAGCGCCTCGTGAAGCATTCGGCGAGTCCGCGCCGAGCGACGATCGATCAGCGGCTTCGTGGGCACGCTTTTTCCAGACATAATTCACCCTTTCGTCTCGAAATAGACATCAGCAATGCTTGCATCGTTCGCCCCAGACACTGTGGTCATTACTGAACATCATGTTCGGTATCAAGCCGGACGCTGAACAGTGCGCGCATGGAAGGCGGATGGCGCAATCGCCCCCGGTTCGGGCTGCTTCCGAGCAGCGACGACCTGAGCGTCAGAAGCTGACATGTCGCCCTAGGACCGCTGTGCGTGACGGGTGCAGCGGTCCTAGGCTCTTCTCCAGGACAAGGCATGGCCATGAAGACGCACCAGTCATTTGCTGCTCGTGCATTCAAATTTCCGAGATTGTTCGATGCGCTGCTTCGGTTTGTCTGGGGATCGGCCGAGGGGCGGTATCGCGAGAAATTACTGGACATTGCCAACGTGTGCGAAGGGGAAAGCGTTCTTGATGTTGGATGCGGTACCGGAACACTCGCGATTGCCGCCTGCAGACGCGTCGGGAGCAGCGGTTTCGTCGCGGGCGTTGATTCATCCCC
>DASRBJ010000161.1:0-7324 GCA_035653695.1 Sphingomicrobium sp. | reverse complement strand
GAGTCCTGCTCCACAAGCAGCCGTTCAACTCGCTTGAAATGGAACTTGGTACGCCCCGTGGTGCTCGCTGGATTTCGATGGCGGGCGACCCGATCATTGACACGGCGGGCCGCTTCGAGGGGTTCCGCGGCGTTGGTTCGGACGTCACTGAGATCCGTCAGACGCAGGAACGACTGACCCACCTTGCAAACGTGGACGTGCTCTCTGGTCTCCCCAATCGCGGGCGAGTTCGACAGCTTCTGGGAGAAGCCCTGCGCGGGGCGACGAGCGGGAGCGTGCCATGCGCGATCATGTTCCTCGACCTCGATGGCTTTAAGCCGGTCAACGATACGTTCGGCCATCCGAAGGGCGACGCCGTGTTAAGGGCAGTCGCCAAGCGGCTGGTTGATGAAGTCAGCAGCAACGGCACGGTTGGCCGGATGGGTGGTGACGAGTTCGCGATCGTCATCGACGATGCCCAGAGCCGCAAGAAAGTCGAACAGCTTGCCGATCGCATAATCAACGCGATCAAGGAACCCTATATGATCGACCAGACGGAGATCCGGATCGGGGTTTCGATCGGATGTGCGTTCGGGCCAATCGATGGAGCAACCGTCGACGATCTCATCCTCAAGGCTGACCTCGCACTCTATCAGGCGAAGGATGCTGGCCGCGGGGTTGCTCGTTATTTTTCCTCCGAGCTCCAATCCGAACAGGAAGATCGGGTGCGCCTTGAAGGTGATCTTCGATCCGCAATCGCTTCGAAGCAGTTCCACCTGGTGTTCCAGCCACTGATTAACGCGAAGTCCCAGAAGCTCATAGGCTTCGAGGCGCTCATTCGTTGGAACCACCCCAAGCGCGGTTTCGTGCCGCCCAACGTGTTCATTCCCGTTGCTGAGGAAACGGGCCTCATGGCAGCAATTGGGGAATGGGTGATCGATGAAGCCTGTCGAGCAACGGCGAGCTGGCCTGAGCCCATCACGGTGGCGCTTAACATCAGTCCAAAGCAGATTGTCCTGCCGAACCTTCCGAATATCGTGAGCGAGGCGCTTGCTCGCCACAAACTTCCAGGAAACCGAATCGAACTCGAGGTTACCGAAGGCGTGTTCCTCGGCGACAATGGATCAACTCTCGACGTCCTGAAGCGTCTGCGCGCGCTTGGCGTTGGCATTGCGCTCGATGATTTCGGCACCGGTTATTCGTCGATCGGTTATTTAAACAAGGCGGTGTTCCACAAGCTTAAGATCGACGGAAGTTTCGTTCGCGAAGCGGGTTCGCGCCCCGAAAACGTCGCGATCATCCAGTCGATTGTCCAGCTTGCAAAGAGCTTCCGCATGTCCGTGACGGCGGAGGGTGTCGAGACCGCAGAAGACTTCGAACGGATGCGCGATCTCGGCTGCGACACCATCCAGGGCTATCTCTTTGGAAAGCCGCTCGCCTATGAACGCGCCAACCAGATGGTCCTTGGCCTCAGCGCAAAACGGATGGCGGGGTAGAGGCCGGCGCGCTTAGGTCCAAGCGCCCGCGGCAATCAATGTCTCTGCTCGCGGGTGCGAATGGCTTGGACGAAGCAAGATCGACGATGCGTTCCGCTGCGCTCACGGCGCTCATGCCACGGAGCGCGACGTCAACGCTCTACACAGCATTTGCAGCCCGGTGGATCGCACATCGGGTGACCAGGCCAGCCTAGCTGTCAAAGCCGCCAAAGCTCGCTGATTCGGCCAAGCTCGAGTCGTGATCTACGGAAGAATCTGGAAATCCTTCGAGAGGATCCCATCATCCGAAAGCTCCGGAGCGTCCGTCGCCGCACCAGTCGATCCTGACGCCATCGCGCGATAATATTCGGAAAGCTGTCGATGCGACTGCGCCGCGCGCTCGTCAGTGGTTTTCTCTGCGGCGATGCGCTCTTCCTCGGCGCGCCGTTCGAAATAGTCGTTTGAAGGTCCCTGTTCCATCAGCCCAGAATGTAACGAAGCTCGGCTCAAAGGCACTAACTCCGATTAAGCCTCATTGGTTTTTCACGATTTTGCCTTACGTTACGTTTCGGTAGACTGCCGTTTGCCTGTCGTCCGGGGGGACTTTGTTCTGAGCCAATTCGCCGCCTTGCGAAGCATATTCCAGTATCAAAGCGGCCGAGTGATCGCTCTTGGCCGAGTGATGCTGTGCGCGGTGCTGTTGATAGCGATTTCCGCGGACCACAGCGAACCGCACCTCGCTTGGGTCAGGACCTATTCGCTCCTCACCGTCTATGCGGCGGCAGCAGCAGCAATCGCGGTCCTCACCTGGCGGAACTGGTGGCTCGATGCACGGCTTGCAGTCGTCACTCACGGCGTCGACATGGCTGTGTTTACCGCTATCGTCTTCTCCGCGAACAGCACAACCAGCCCTTTTTTCCTGTTCTTCGTTCTTCCCTTGCTCTCGGCGGCAATTCGCTGGAGCTGGCGAGAAACCACGCTGACCGCCACGGTCATGGTGCTTCTTTATATGATCGCCGGCCTGTTGATTGCCGGCACGGGAAGCTTCGAGCTTGAACGCTTCATCATTCGCGCGGGCAACCTTTTGATCCTCTCGCTGCTGCTAATCTGGTTCGGAATCCATCAGCGTCGAACGAACATGTTCCTTCGCCCGGACGGGTTAGAACTTGGCCTTGGCCAGCGTGAAAACCCGCTCGCCGTCGCTTTAGCTTTCGCGCTTAACAGCAGTGGCGCTTCTGCAGGCGCAATCATTGTCGGCGCCGTCGGCGATGATCCATCCGATGGGTTCGTGATCCGGGACCGAATTTCCCACGGGTTCAATGCCGAGCGACCGCTTATTCGAAAATGGGCCCCAGCATCTTTCCTCTACGACCTCAAAAAGGGTCGAGCCGTGACGCGCGAGCCTGAAAGCCGATTTCGTTTCATGAAGGTTCGCGAGTTGATTGATCTCGACGAAGCGCGCTCGCTTGAACTTGGCGACGGCGTCATTGCCGAGGTGAGGACGGGAACGCAGCACGGTTGGCTGCTGCTGTGGAACGTGCCTGAGCTCTCGGCGGACTATATCGAGTTGGGGCGCGAGCTCGGCCGGGCAGCCGGCGCGATTCTCGATCGCCACGCACTTCTCACCGCGATCGAAAGTAGCGCTGCTGCCAGGACCCGCCTTTCGCTCGCTCGTGACGTCCACGACAGTATCGTCCAGTTCCTTGCCGGAACCGCAATCAGGCTTGAGGCAATCAAGCGTGCCGCCAAAGCGGGCGCCGAGGTCGAGCACGACCTCGATGTCCTTAAGCGCCTCTTGGTTGAGGAGCAGGGCGAACTGCGTGGTTTCGTCACGGCACTGAGGCGCGACCATGAACTCGATCTGGCGGATGCATTGGCTGAGCTTCGCAGTCTTGCGGAGCGCCTCGGTCGCCAATGGTCAGTTGAGTGTCGCCTTAGGGCGAATGGTGAAAGAGCATCAATTCCAATTCGACTTCAGCTCGATCTACAGCAGCTGCTGCGCGAAGCAGTCGCAAACGCTGTTCGCCATGGCGCTGCAAAGCACATCGACGTCGCGCTTGAAATAAGCAACGACCGGCTGCTCCTCGACGTTGTTGACGACGGTCGCGGCTTTTCGCCAAGCAACGGTACGAGCGTCGAGCCCTGGTCGTTGAAGGAGCGTGTTGAACGCGCCAACGGGTCGCTAAAACTGGTCTCGAGCCCAGGGGCCACGAATATCTCCATTTCTCTGCCATTGGGAGCAGCTGCATGACGCGAGTGTTGCTTGTAGACGACCACCCTATGATCGGTGCGGCACTTGAAATGTTGCTGCGCGATACGGAGTATGAGATTCTTGGCCGCGCGCGGAGCATCGCTGAGGCCAACAGCAAGCTTGCAAAGCTAAAGCCCGATTTGTTGCTTCTCGATGTCAATCTGCCCGATGGATCAGGCATCGACGTGCTGCGGCGCCTCGTGCGTTCCCGGTCGGCACCGAAGGTCATTCTCTTGACCGCGGGAATGGATGACGCCCAGCACCTCAGCGCAGCCGAACTCAAGCCGCAGGGTATGGTTCTCAAGACGTCCGATCCCGGATTGCTCATCGAGTGTATCGAACGTGTGGTCGCCGGCGAGCAGTGGATCGATCCCGAGATCGCGGAACGTACTCGCCTTGCGCAGGAGAAAGCCGCATCGGCGCCGCCGCTCACGCGCCGCGAACGGGAGCTGGTCGAACTTGTCCGACAGGGATTGCGCAACCGCGACATTGCTGCCGAGCTTGGTGTCACCGAGGGCACGGTGAAAGTCTATCTGCATGCGATCTTCGACAAATTTCGAGTCGAAAATCGAACAGAACTTGCACTTCGCGCGGCAGAATTGATCGGTAACTAGATCTGTAGCTGGCTGCCGAGCTCGACCACGCGGTTGGTCGGCAGTTTGAAGAACTCCATTGCGCTTTCGCTGCTTTTCAGCATCCAGGCGAAGAGCTTCTCTCGCCAGAGCGCCATCCCCGGGCGCTTTTTCGATGCGATTAGCTTCTGACGCCCAAGGAAGAAACTGGTGCTCATCATCGTGAAGGGCTCGCCGCACGTATCGATTCGTGCAAGATCGCCGGGGATATTCACCTCTTCCATGTAGCCGTAGTGAAGAACCACGCGATAGAAGCCTTCGCCGGCGTTGTGCACTTCGAGACGCTTGTCGGCAGCGACGTGAGGCACTTCCTCGATCTTCACGTTCAGAATGAGGACGCGCTCGTGAAGCACCTGATTGTGCTTGAGGTTGTGGAGCAAGGCCGCCGGGACCACGTCCGCCGAAGTCGAAAGAAAGACCGACGTGCCGCGAACGCGATGAACCGATGCCGCCGCTGACTTGATGAATACCTGCAAGGGGAGGGCCGATTCGGACAAGCGCTGCCGCATCAACTGTCGACCCTTTGCCCATGTGGTGAGTACGATGAAGCTGATTGCCGCAACGAGCAGCGGGAACCATCCCCCATCGGGTATTTTCGTGATGTTCGAGGCAAAGTAGGCTCCGTCCACGATTAGGAAAATGCCTGTCGCCGCGTAGGCAAGAAGGCGATTCCACTTCCACACATAGACCATCAGCACGCCGAGCATGACCGATGTGATCAGCATTGTGCCGGTTACCGCAATGCCGTAGGCCGACGCGAGCTTCCCAGATTCCCGGAAACCCAGCACCAGGATCACGACCATTGCGAGAAGGCCCCAGTTCACTGCTGGGATATAGATCTGCCCGCGCGCCTTCTCACTCGTGTGCTCGGTTCTCAGCCGCGGAAGGAAGCCAAGCTGAATTGCCTGGTGCGTCACGGAAAAAGCGCCGGAAATGACGGCTTGGCTGGCGATGATCGTGGCGAGCGTCGCGAGCGCTACAAGCGGCAGTCTCAGTGCCTCGGGCGCAAGCAGGAAAAACGGGTTCGTTGCAGCGCCTGGGTGGTCAAGAAGGAGCGCACCCTGTCCCATGTAATTGAGGACAAGACAGGGATACACGAGAGTCACCCATGAGAAATTGATCGCCTTGCGCCCGAAATGTCCCATGTCGGCATAGAGAGCTTCAGCGCCGGTTACTGCGAGGAACACCGATCCTAGGGCGAGAAAGGCAAGCTTGGGATTGTAGGTGAAAAACCGGATTGCCCACAGCGGGTTCAAGATGCCGACGATCTCGGGATGAGCAAGGATGTTCAAGATTCCAAGAACGGACAGTACGGCGAAGTAAACGAGCATGACTGGTCCGAACAGGTTGCCCACCTTTGCAGTCCCTCGCGACTGCATGAGGAACAATGCAACGAGGATCGCG
This sequence comes from Sphingomicrobium sp., assembly GCA_035653695.1. Classification (GTDB taxonomy): domain Bacteria; phylum Pseudomonadota; class Alphaproteobacteria; order Sphingomonadales; family Sphingomonadaceae; genus Sphingomicrobium. Next base: position 1,583 of record DASRBJ010000161.1, on the reverse strand, counting down.
ATCGATATTGGGACGACGGCGGGCTGGAGCCCGGATTGAACGACCTCCAACCCCTCGACGGCGGAAAGAACGGAGATGGCCGGGGTGATCATTGCGTCGCCGTAGAACAGGCAGGTGGCTAGCACTCCGAGCAGCACCAGCGTCGGAGTCCATTTCTTCTTGCCTTCAAGGTTACGGGCGATGAGCGAAAGCAAGGCGAACGAGCCCCCCTCGCCACGATTGTCGGCACGCATTGCGACGCTCACATATTTGAACGTCACAATCATCATGAGCGTCCAGAAAATGAGACTGAGAACGCCGAAAATGTGAAGGTGGTCCACGGCAAGCGGATGCGGGCCGAGAAAGCTCTCCTTCATCGTGTAGAGCGGCGATGTTCCGATGTCGCCGTAGACAACGCCGATGGCGCCCAGCATCAGTTTGGGCAGCGTTTCCTTGGGCCCATGGTGGGCGTCTACGCCGTCGTCCGGAAGCAGATTGTCAGCAGTGATGTCGTTCACCCAACGGCTTTGCGGCGCTCTGCTGTAAAGATTCCATGTGGAATTGGCGGATTGGCCGATGACATGGCGGTAAGAATCGGCCGTTGCCACTCGACCTTTGAAGCGGTGAAGCCCACTTTGCCGAAATGACGGAGGCACAGCTAAAGTCGTCGGCCGCTTCTCGCATCCAGGCCTATGCGGGCGCTATAATCCTGGTTGGCGCCTCGACTCTCGTCGACCTTTGGATTGCTCCAAAATGGGGAACGGCGGCCGTTGACATGGTCTATCTCCCGGCGGTCCTTGCCGCCGCCGCGCTGTGGGGAATCGGTCCGGGGCTCGTTGCCGGCACCGCTGCGGCGCTTGCCTATAATTTCTTCTTCACCGAGCCCGTTCACACGTTCCGAATGGATCGCGTGGCCGACGTCGTGACCGTCGTCGTACTGCTGATCGTCGCGCTTGTGACGAGCAAGCTCGCGGCGGGGATCAGGGAACAGGCGCGACTTGCTGCAGCCCACGCAGCACGTAATGCCACGATCGCGGGCTTTGCCGGTCGATTGCTTTCTTCCAGCAGCGAAACCGATATTGCGCAAACGGCATGCAGCGAGCTTCATCGTCTCTTCGATTGCAACGCCATCATCGTGTCAGGAGTCCCTGAGCCGCTGACGCTTGCGATGGCTCCGCCGGGCAACCGTCTAACACCGAGCGAAATTGCAGCGGCGGCCCTGACCCTTGAATCGGGGGAGCCCGCCGGGAGGGGAACGCCGCGGATACAGCCCGCCGAATGGGTCTTCCATGCAGTCACGGCAAGCGAGACGGTGATTGCCGCGGCTGGCCTTGCAAGGGACGACGGGCGCCCACCAGTGGACGACAGCCAGCTGCCTCTCCTCAACAATTTGCTGGATCAGCTTGCCCTTGCGCTGATCCGGGCCCGCGCCGAGGCGGATCGCCGCGAAGTAGGATCGCTTCGCGAGCGCGATCGGCTTCGCTCGGCCTTGCTCTCCTCGGTCGGACACGATCTTCGGACGCCGCTGACCGGCATCATTGGCGCAGCAGCCGAACTTCGCCGTCGCGGCGGCGACGAGAATGATCTCGTGGCGACTATCGAGT
>DASRBJ010000160.1:0-5827 GCA_035653695.1 Sphingomicrobium sp. | reverse complement strand
TAACGGTGGCGAAGTCGTAAACATTCGAATCGCCACATCTGAACAGTGGAAGGATCGCGACGGGAACCGCCAGGAACGCACCGAATGGCATAACGTCGTCATTTTTAACGAGAACCTAGGCCGGGTGGCGAAGAATTACCTCCGCAAGGGTTCAAAGGTATATGTCGAGGGCCAGTTGCAGACACGCAAATGGACCGATCAGTCCGGCAACGACCGATATACTACCGAGATCGTCCTGCAGCGTTTCCGCGGCGAGCTGGTGCTCCTCGACAGCCGCGAGGGCGCGTCAGCCGGCCGCAGCGCTTTCAGTGGCGAAGACTATGATGATTTTGGAGGGAACGCCCCCTCGAGATCGCCCCAGGCGCGCCCGCAGCCAGCGGCGTTCGATACCGATCTCGACGATGATGTACCTTTCTAGTCTCACCTCGTTTGATGCAAATCGACCAAGATTTCACCGCCTTGCTCACTCGGCGTGCGATCGGCCGGCTGAGGAAGTTGCGTTCAGCGTTGAAGTCGCAGTCCGTCACATGATGCGCAATAAGCTCTAGCTCTGATCGGCGTCGTTTCGCTTGAGGCGCGCAAGCATCGCGAACGGACTTGCTTGCTCCTCGGTGAGAACGCCTGCCTCCTTGAGCGCTGCGTCTGCGGCGGCACTTCTCGGGTAGGGGTCCAAGCTTAGCGCTAGCGTGTCTGCAATGGCACTTCCAAGGTCGATCGTCGCGCCATCGTGGAAAACGATGTCGCAATCTTTCTCATCAAGCTCGATTTCTTCTTCCGAATGCGGGTTGTGAGGTTCGGGCATAAACAGGATTTCGAAATGCTCATCGACATGCGCTGACACGGGTTCGCCGGTAACGACGCAGCTCTGGCCGACTGCTGCGAGAAGTCGGCCGCCTGCCCGAACAGCATCGCCGGTCTTCGCAAGTGTGACATGGCATTCGAGGCGATCGAGCGACAGGAGCGCGAGGCGCTTGCCAATAGTTTTGCGCTCTGCCTCGTCGGCAATGAGGTCGAGGCGTTCGCCGTCTCTAATCTGGTCGAGACGAAGCTGGTGAGCGAACGGGTCTTTCAACGGATCTGTCCCTGCTCGAGTTGATCAAGTGTCGCGCCGGCCAGATTTTTCTCAATCCTCGCCAATGCGTCAGCGCTGTGACGAAGTGCAGCCGAGCTGGGTGTCGTTCGATAGAGGCTTTCGTGCGTCGCCTCATTCCAACCCTCCTCATGGCTATCCGTCTTGCGCCACAATTGGGTTCGCCGAGCGAGGATTGCGACAAGCTTTCGAACTGTCTTGCCCAGCGTTGGGTCGCCAAGACCAAGTTCGCGATGCTCGCTTTCCATAACCTCGATGAAGCGCTCCGTCAGCGCTACGGAAACAAGGTCGCCGCGATGTCCTTCGCGCTCCAGCCTAGTCATGATCAATGCGATGATCGTCGAAAGAACCGCAAAGCGTCCGTCGAGCGTATCTTGCACGGCACCTTCAACATACCAGTGAGGCTCACGAGCTAGTGCCGTCGCGGCTTCGAAAAGTGGTCGACCACGCTCGTTTTCTGTCGTTAATCCCCGGAACAGGAAACGGAGCATAGTTCTTCGCGGCCTCAACTTTTCGACTATGCGTGGAGCCTTGGCTTGCGCAGCTCCCCGCCGCACGCATATTGAGGCCGGCGAAGCGCCAGACAAGGCGCGTTTTCACGCGCTGACGCGCGCAATGAAGGTTTTAATGCATGAAGCTTGGCGGTTTACCGATCGTAACTATGGCAGCCGCAGCGCTGCTCGCCGGCTGCTCCCAGATTCGCCAGCACAAGGGCATGACTTTGGATCCGCAGCTTGTTAGCGCCATACAACCCGGCGTTGACAACAAGGACAGCGTCGAAAAAGCCCTCGGACACCCCACCTTCGTCGGGCAATTCACGCCGAATGAATGGTATTACGTTTCGCGCGACGTGAACGCGGTTGCCTTCCGCAATCCCAAGGTAACGCGCGAAACGGTGCTCACGGTGAGGTTCGATCAGAAGGGCAATGTCGCTTCCATTCAGCGAACGGGCAAAGAGTTGGTGATGAACGTTTCGCCGGCGCACCGCCAGACTGAAACGCTTGGCAAGAAGCGGAGCTTTTTCGAAGAGCTGTTCGGAAACATCGGTTCGGTCGGAACCGGCCTTCCCGGTCAGGGCGGTGGCCCTCAACAGTAGCACGGCGCCCTCCGCTTCCGCACAGCGGTTGTTTGTCCTAAGCCTCGCGGCATGACCGCGACGCCAGCCGGATTGAGCTACGCCGATTATCTGAAGCTCGATCGGTTGCTTTCCGCGCAGCAGCCGCTGTCGGATCTGCATGATGAGATGCTCTTCATTGTCATCCACCAGACGAAGGAGCTGTGGATGAAGGAGATGCTTCACGAACTTGATCTTGCAATACGCCTCGTCGCTTCCGCATCATTTGCCCAGGCTTACAAGGCGATGGCGCGTATCAGCCGAATCCAGGCCGTGATGACCTTGTCCTGGGATGTTCTTTCGACCCTCACCCCAGTTGACTACCTGAAGTTCCGTCACGTGCTTGGAACAAGTTCCGGATTCCAGTCGGAGCAATTCCGCGAACTCGAGTACCGTCTGGGGCTGAAGGATTCCACTTATCTCGACCACTATCCCGAAGGTTCTCGAGAGCGGCTTCGCCTGCAGAGCGCCTTTGACGAGCCGAGCCTTCGCGATTGTGCAATCAGCGCGCTGGAGCGCAGCGGATTTGATGTTGGCGATAAATCTGTCGGAGCGCTCGCTGCGGCTTGGTTGGAAGTTTATCGTGACGCGGAGCAGTGGTTTGAGCTCTATGAGCTCGCCGAGAAACTGGTTGATATCGACGACGCGCTCGCTGCTTGGCGCCACAAGCATGTGCTTACCGTAGAGCGAATCATCGGTCAGAAGACGGGTACCGGCGGTTCGGCTGCGGCGAGCTATCTTCGCTCGACCCTCGATAAAAGGCTGTTCCCTGAGCTGTGGGCCTTGAGGACTGATCTTTGAGTTTCAAGAAGCTGTTCAGCAGGAGCCTCGCGGCAAATCCCGACCGACTTCATTTCGCGGCTCATAGCCATCACCTCTGGCCTGATGCGAGTTACTCTGCGCAGGTCGAAGCCTGGAACGATGCCGCCGAACTCGCCGACCAAAAATGGGATAAGGTCATGGCCGAGCTCTGGCCGCGCGCGCAGCGAGAGGTCGCAGCTGAACTCGCGACCGGGTCGCCGGATGCGATCGTGTTTGCGCCCAACACGCACGATCTGCTCGTTCGGCTCTTCACGGCTGCTCCGAGAACGGGCCGCGCGCGGGTCCTAACGAGCGACGGCGAATTCCATAGTGCGCGACGGCAGCTCGCGCGTTGGGCCGACGCTGGCGATGCATCCGTCGAACAGATCCCGGTCGAGCCCTTCGATACTTTTTCGTCAAGGTTTCTCGAAGCGGCCAATCGTCGCGAGCACGATTTCATTTTCGTCAGCCAGGTGATGTTCGGCAGCGGTCACATTTTCGACCAGATCGACGAGCTTGCGGCGCTTGCGCGCCCCGAGGGTCCCTGGGTCGTCATCGATGGCTACCATGCTTTCATGGCCATTGCTTCGCCTCTTGGTAACGAGGGCGACACGAACGCGGGACGCCGAATTGGAGAAGGCGCTTTCTATCTCGGTGGAGGGTATAAGTATGCGATGGCGGGCGAGGGCTGTGCGTTCATGCATGCTCCGCCCAATTTTGGATCGCGGCCATGGATCACCGGCTGGTTCGCCGAGTTCGAGGACATCAGCCTCCCGCCAAACTCGATCGGTTTTGCAAAGGACGCCAGTCGCTTCCTTGGAGCGACGTTTGATCCGTCCGGATTGTATCGTTTCGTCGCGGTCCGCTGCATGCTCGAACAGGCGGGTCTCTCGACGAGGCTCATTTCCGATCACACGCGGCGCCTGCAGCAACAGTTCCTTGGGCTCGTTGACCAAACACCGTTGGCCAGCGCGGAACTGTTGAACCCAATTGCTGATGGGCCGCATGCGCGCTTCCTTGCTTATCGAACCGAGCGCGCCGAGGCATTGTACGCCGCGCTGAAGCTTCAAAATTGCATTACCGACGTTCGGAGCGATGTGCTTCGGATCGGTTTTGGCCTGTACCACGACGAGCAAGACGTCGAACTCCTGTCGAGCCTGTTGAGAGGACTTTCGTGATCAGCACCTCCAATACTTCACGACAGCGCGCGTCGTTCGTTCTCACCCTTTTGCTTCTTGCTTACATATTCAACTATCTGGATCGGCAGATTCTCGGCATCCTCGCAGGTCCGATCATTGCCGATCTAGGTCTCCGGGACACCGATTTCGGCATCCTGACGGGCCCACCCTTCGCAGTCCTTTATTCGGTTCTTGGCATACCTTTCGCCTTTGTTGCGGATCGGACCAGCAGGAGCCGCGTGATCGCCGGTGCTCTGGCTTTCTGGAGCCTGATTACCGGATTGTGCGGAACAGCTTCTTCTTTTTGGCAGCTGTTTGCGTGTCGAATGGGCGTCGGTATCGGAGAAGCCGGTGGCGTCGCGCCTTCCTACGCCTTGCTTGCCGATTATTTCGAGCCGCAGCGTCGTGCCCGGGCTCTGGCCATTTTCTCGCTCGGCGTGCCAATCGGTCTGGGTTTTGGAACGCTGATAGGCGCGTATATCGCCCACGCGATCAGCTGGCGGGCGGCATTCTTCGTCATGGCCGTCGCAGGACTGCTCCTTGCGCCAGTTCTGCTGATCTTCGTCCGAGATCCCGCGCGACAAGCGCTCGAACTTAGGCCTGCCCCGATTCGGCAAGTGTTTCCGCTGCTCGCCCGAAAGCCCGCGTTTTGGCTCCTCGCGTTCGCTGCATCGTCAAGCTCTCTTTGCGGTTATGGGCTCGCGACGTGGACTCCGTCCGTACTCGAGCGCAGCTTCCACATGGGCTTGATTGCGCGCGGCCAGTTCTTTGCCTCGGTTGTGGTTATCGGAGGCTGTATTGGCGTATTTAGCGGTGGCTGGCTCGCGGATCGGCTGGGTGCCTTGGATCGAGCCTGGTATGCGAGGCTTCCGGCAATTGCCTGGATCATCACTGCGCCGACGTTCGCAATGGGCTTAATGGCGCCCAACCTCTGGGCTGCGTGGGTGCTCCTCCTGATACCAAATGCTCTCAACATCCTCTGGCTTGGCCCGGTCATCACGGCGGTCCAGCATCTTGTGCCGCGTGAGATGCGTGCGACTGCGTCGGCGAGCTTCCTCCTGATCAACAACCTTATCGGGTTGGGAGTCGGACCACCACTCATTGGCCGCCTCTCGGATGCGCTGAAGCACAGCTACGGTGCTGACGCCCTGCGTTATGCGGCCGTGTCCTGCACGAGCTTCTACATTCTTGCAGCGCTGCTGATGCTTCTTTCCGCGCCTGGCCTCCGGGCTGCCTGGCTTGACGACAGGAACTCCTAAGTAACTGAACAACATAGCAATTTCCTGTTCAGGCAAGTGCGCTAGCCTGCAAGTTCCATCCGTTTAGAGGTTGGAACGGTCGAGCGGACGGGCCGTTGTCCCGTTCGAAAGGAGAGTTTCCATGTTGACCAGGGTGTATCTTGCTGTGAGCGCAGCCGCTCTGGCGATGGCCGCACCCGCAAATGCCGGCCCAGGGGATCATGGCGGTGGACACGGCGGCGGTGGTCCGCATGGTGGCGGTGGGCCGCCTGCTGCTCGCGCCGGTGGTGGTGGCGGCGCCCCACGTGCCGCTGCCGCGGCACCAGCATTCAATGGCGGAGGTCGAGGTCATGGAGGCGGTGGTCCTGCGGGACGGCCAATGATGAGTTTTGGCGCCGGCCCGCGC
>DASRBJ010000159.1:0-2706 GCA_035653695.1 Sphingomicrobium sp. | reverse complement strand
GAGGCGAAGCGAATCCGTGACACTTCGGCCACGTGCCGTGCCAAACAGGAAACCTGCTGCGAAGAGATCCCCGGCACCCGTAGTATCCACCAGCTCGCTGATCGGCGCCGCGGGTACATCGGTGCGCTCACCGCCTGTCATCGCAAGTGCGCCTTCTTCGCTTCGCGTGACGACGAGGGTATGGACCTTCCCGGCAACGGCCATCAGTGCGCTTTCCAGATGAGGAATGCCTGCAAGTGCCTCTATTTCAGCCTGGTTCGCGAAAAGAATGTCGACTCGGCCATTTTCGAGCAGCTCGTTGAAGCCGGCGCGATGCCGGTCGACGCAGAAGGTGTCGGAGAGAGTGAAGGCGACCTTTCTTCCGGCTTCGCGAGCAACTTCTATCGCTCGCACCATTGCATAGCGCGGCGTTTCCGGATCCCACAGATAGCCTTCCAGATAGAGTATCGCCGAGTCGCGGATCTGTTCTTCATCGAGTGCGTGCTTGGGCAGGTGCTGAGCCGCGCCTAGAAAGGTGTTCATCGTGCGGTGCCCGTCGGGTGTCACCAGGATCATTGAGCGTGCGGTCGGCTCGCCCACGTCCAAGGACGGAGTGATGAATTCAACGCCTGTCGAGGTGAGGTCGTGCCTATAGAATTTGCCGAGTGGATCGGGCGCAACTTGGCCAATGAAGCCGGCACGTCCACCGAGCGCAGCAATCCCCGCTGCCGTGTTCCCGGCCGACCCTCCGCTGACTTGGTGTGCCGGTCCCATGTGCGCGTAAAGCCGTTCGGCTTCCTCCGCATCGACCAGCCGCATCGAGCCCTTTACGAGGCCCTCCTTCGCCAGGAACTCGTCGCTTGCATTGGCAATGACGTCGACGATGGCGTTGCCAATGCACAGGACGTCTAAGCGCGGGTCGGGCATCCAGTTTATCTCCATTTGTCGGGCAAGCTGCGGCGCCTAGCGGCACGTTTGCTCGCCTGCAACATTGCGTCGGCGCCGGTCCCGGGCCATCGTCTACTCATGCGCCGCATCTTACCTCTTTCGTTCGCGCTCGCGCTTGCGAGCTGCGCCACTGCACCGCAGCAACCAACAGTCGCGCCGCCGGCTCCCGAAGTGACGCCGCAGGATTCGAGCACTCTCGTCGGCCTAACGGCGCAGGAGCTTTTCGGTCGATTTGGAGCGCCTGCTCTGCAGATCCGCGAGGGCAACAGCCTCAAGCTGCAGTTTCGAGGTCCACGATGTGTGATGGACACCTATCTCTACCCGTCCGGTGCATCCGGAACGCTTAAGGTCACTCATGTGGATACGCGCCTTCCCTCGGGTGGCGATACCGATCAGGCTGCCTGCGTGTTCGCGCTTCGCAACCGGTCGATCTGAGCAAGCGCCCAGCGCGCCGCTTCCGAGATGACGGGGTCGCGATCCTCGACGTGCCTGAGGATTGCACCCGACAGTTGCAAATCGCCGCTGTTGCCCGCGGCAATGAGGCAGTTGCGGATCATTCTAGCCCAGCCAATCCGCTTGATAGGAGATCCGGCGAAGATTTGCCGGAAGGCCGTATCATCAATCGAAAGGAGGTCGGCCAGGCGGGGTGCCGCAAGTTCGGCGCGCGGAAGGAACGCGCGGTTTGTTGCTGCTGCATCGGCGAACCGGTTCCATGGGCAAACCGCAAGGCAGTCGTCGCACCCGTAGATGCGGTTCCCGATCGCCGCGCGCAGTTCCACTGGAATCGGGCCATCATGCTCGATCGTCAGATAGGAAATGCACCTTCGCGCATCGATCCGGTGAGCGCCGATGAACGCTTGCGTCGGGCACGAGTCGATGCAGCGGGTGCATGATCCGCAATGCTGTCCTTCGCCTACCGCAGGGTCCGGTATCAGCTCGAGGCTGGTCAGGATCACACCAAGAAACAGCCAACTTCCGTGGGTTCGGCTGACGAGATTGGTGTGCTTGCCTTGCCAGCCAATTCCGGCAGCTTGCGCCAGCGGTTTCTCCATCACCGGAGCGGTGTCGACAAACACCTTCAGTTCGGACGGAGCGGCCGCAACGATGAAACGCGCAAGTGCCTTCAGCGCCTTCTTGACGGTCTTGTGATAGTCCCCGCCCTGCGCATAGACCGAGATTCGTCCGTGCGTTGCGTGGCGTGACAGCGCGAGTGGGTCTGAAGCGGGCGAATAGCTCATTCCGAGCGCAATTGCTGACTTCGCCTCCGGCCACAGCGACAAGGCGGAAACGCGATCGTGGGAACGCTCTTCCATCCACCCCATTGTTCCATGATGACCAGCGGCAAGCCAGCGGGTAAGGTTGAGCCCCGCCTCGTCCGCGGCATCCGGGCGCGCGAAACCGCAAACGGCAAAGCCGAGGCGCTCGGCCTCTGCCCTTATTGCATCCTCAAGCTTTTCCGCCTTATCCACGCGGTGCCTCTACACGCCGGCGCGCAACTAACGTAGGAATTTCAGTGCTTCGACAGGTTATTCCCTCCGCTGCGTCCGATGCGCTCGCCGTACAGGCGGTCGAGCTTGTAAAGGATTTTGGCGACACGCGAGCCGTCGATGGAGTTAATCTCACTGTCCCGCGCGGTTCGATCTACGGACTGCTTGGTCCGAACGGTGCCGGCAAGACCACGACACTTCGGATGCTCATCGGGATTATTGATCCGTCAAGCGGCGCGCGTCGTGTACTCGGCCGCGAGCGGCCACTCGAGGCGGCGGCCGAGATCGGGTA
>DASRBJ010000158.1:0-2563 GCA_035653695.1 Sphingomicrobium sp. | reverse complement strand
AAGCTTATTCCGGCGATGTCGGGATGATCGAGGATCGCATCGACCATTTCCTTGTCGCCATGCACGACATTGAGAATCCCGTCGGGAAGGCCTGCTTCCTTCATCAGCTCGGCGAGACGGTTCGGGACTGATGGATCACGCTCGGAGGGTTTGAGGATGAACGCGTTGCCACAGGCAATTGCCATTCCGAACATCCACATCGGGATCATGGCTGGAAAATTGAACGGGGTAATTCCGGCACCGATGCCGAGCGGCTGCCGCATCGAATAAACGTCAATCCCAGGCCCTGCGCCAACCGTATATTCGCCCTTTAGCGCCTGGGGGATTCCGCAAGCATATTCAATGACTTCAAGGCCGCGCTGAACGTCGCCACGGGCGTCGGCGATGACCTTGCCGTGCTCCGAGCTCAAGAGGTGGGCAAGCGCGTCCATGTTCTTTTCAACGAGCTCTCGGAACTTGAACATCACGCGTGCACGCCGCTGCGGATTGGTCGCCGCCCAGGCAGGCTGCGCGGCCTTTGCCGATTCTACTGCCCTCTGGAGATCGGCACCGCTGCCTAAACGAACGTTCGCCTGAACCTGGCCCTGATTCGGATCGAAGACATCGGCCTGCCGCTCGCCTGAAGCAAAGCTTGAACCACCGATAAAATGATCAACGCTGCGAAGCATGTTACGCGTCCTGGTGTGATGATGTCTGGGTCGACGGATCCCCTAGACCGGCGGGCGAGCAAATGCCAGTTGCCCAAGCATGAGAAGTGGGGAGAATCAGATGCGTAGATTGATCGCTGTCAGCAGTCTTGCCCTCGTTGCCGCTTCCCCGCCCTCGGCGACCGACGCGAAGCTCAAGGCGCTAATCGCTCCTGTCAGTGAGGGACAGCTGCGTCATACGATTGCGACACTGGTGAGCTTTGGCACGAGGCACACTCTTTCGTCGCAAACCGATCCCAAGCGGGGCATCGGAGCGGCACTCGAATGGACCCGCGGTGAGTTCGGGCGATATTCCGCCGCTTGCGGCAATTGCTTGACAATAGTCGACCCGTCCGAGGTCGTGACTGGAACTCGCATTCCAACGCCAACGCGCGTGCGCGACATGGTTGCGATCCAGCGCGGAACCGAGCGTCCCAACGACGTCGTTATCATCCAGGGACATATCGATAGTCGAGTCAGCGATGTGATGAATGCAACCTCCGACGCGCCCGGAGCCAATGACGACGGGTCAGGAACGGCGGCGGTGCTCGAAGCGGCTCGGGTGCTTTCCAAGCACAAGTTTCCTGGAACCATCGTCTATGCCGCCCTCTCTGGCGAAGAGCAGGGACTCTACGGCGGAAAGGTTCTTGCCGATTATGCAAAGGCGAACGGCTGGAACGTCGTGACTGTCCTCAACAATGACATCATCGGTAATAGCTGCTCGTCGGACGGTATGTGCGACGCCGCGCACGCTCGTGTGCTATCGGAAGGGCCGCGCTCGCAGGATCAAGTCGAGCTCATGGCTGCAACACATAGTCTCGGCGGCGAAAACGATGCGCCTTCCCGCAACATCTCGCGCTACCTCGACCGCCTCGCCGATCGGCTGAACATCGGCCTTGACGTTCGACAGATCTGGCGCACCGACCGCGTGCAGCGCGGCGGGGATCACATTCCCTTTCTCCAGTTGGGCTACCCGGCAGCCCGGATCACCGTAGCAATCGAAAATTATAACTGGCAGCACCAGGATCTCAGGACCGAGAACGGGGTTCGCTATGGCGACACGATCGACCATGTCGATTTCCCCTACCTCGCGAAGATGACCAAACTGAACATTGCAGCGCTCGCAGAAATCGCGAGCGCGCCGCCTCCGCCCGAGCCAAAGGTCGAAGGCGGCGTCAGCACCGACACGACTGTCACTTGGCTGCCGGTGCCCGGTGCCACGTCGTACCGAGTTCATTGGCGCCGAACGGATGCCAACCAGTGGGAGCACGTAATGAATGCCGACGGGACCTGCACGGCCGACAAGTTGGGCGTGTGCCGGGCGTCGGTCGTCCTGCGGCACGTGCGCGTCGACGACTGGATCTTCGGGGTCTCTTCCGTCGGCAAGGGCGGATTCGAAGGGCCGGTCGCTTCGGCGGTCCCCGGCGGTGGATTCCATCCCTATATACCTTCGCCAAAGAAGCCCTGACGCAATTGACGCGTTGTGGCTTGGAAAGGAGATTCCATGGCTGGCGGTTGGACGCGCGACGGCGCGGTTCAGGATCAGATCGACGACACCGTTAAGGATGCCGTGCTTCGTGCTCGCGCGCTCACTCCAAGCGGGGACAGTCTCGCCGAGTGCGAAGAGTGCGGCGAGCCGATCCCCAAGAGGCGCCGCGAAGCACTCGCTGGTGTGCGCACGTGCATTCACTGCCAAGCAGAACGCGACAAGCGCGTTGTACACTCGACGATAAACCGGCGCGGCAGCAAAGATAGCCAGCTGAGGTAAGGCGTTTAGCTGGAGTCATGCAAAGGAAGCGCTCCGCTGGCCTCCCGAGCCGAAAGCAGATCCTCGATTTCATTGCGTCTTCCGACCAGCCGGCCGGCAAGCGCGAGAT
>DASRBJ010000157.1:0-4368 GCA_035653695.1 Sphingomicrobium sp. | reverse complement strand
CGCAACCTTCACCTGCGTGAAGAATGCCTCGAAGACATCCGTGTAGATGAGCTTTCCCTGCCCCGCGTGAAGAAGCGGTTGGACCAGTACGGCAAAGATCTGATGCGCGAACGAGAAGCACACGAAAAAGGCAACGACCAGCGTTGCAAGGCACCAGAGAAGGCGCCGCCTCAGCTCGATAAGATGCTCGAGTAGCGGCTGCTTGGTGTCGTCAATGTCCTTCAAGGCAACGGCCGCTTATCTGCCGGGAGCTCGTCTCCCGGCTGTTTCTCGTCGAACGGGAGCATTGGTTCAGGTGCCTGCGCGCTAATCGGATCTGGCCCTTTTTCGAGCGGTGGCATCTGATCAGCTTGTCCAGGCTCGGGATAGTCGGCATTTGCCGGATGAAGGCGCATGATGCGCTCATTCTCTTCGCGCCACTTCTTCTCCATCTCTTCAAGCTCCGCCTCGCGGATCATGTCCTCGATGCCCGAGGTGAAATGGCGCGCCATGCCGCGCACTCGGCCGACCCAATAGCCAACCGTGCGCATCACCCTTGGAAGCTCCTTAGGGCCGATAAAAATCAACGCGAGAACCGCGATGATCGCGATCTCGGCAGAATCAAATCCGAACATGTCAGGTCAGGTGGACTTAGCGCGGCTCGTCGTTGCGCGGTGGCGGCGGAGCCACCGGATCGCTTGGGCGCGGTGTAACATCGATTGGGTCGCGCGGTCCCTCGTCGCGGCCAAGCTGCCGCGGAGGATCGTTGCGGCGCTGCTCTTCATAGCGTCGGTACTTCTCCTCTTCGTCGTCTGCCATTCCCTGCTTGAAGCTTTTGAGGCCTTTGGCGACATCGCCCATCATCGAGCTGAATCGATTCCCGCCGAACAACAGCAGCACGAAAATCGCGATGATGATGATGTGCCAAATACTAAGTCCGCCCATCGGAAACTCCTTTGAGGCGGCTATCTAGTCGCCTTGCTCTTCGCTTTCCAGCTGAAGCTGGAATAGCGATTCGTCCAGCGGATCGAGAAGCCCGGCAGCCTTCAGGTCGTCGATGCCCGGCAGGTCCCGCCGAGAGCCGAGACCAAAATGAGACAGGAAGGCCTGCGTCGTCGCATAGAGCAACGGCCGGCCGGGGCCCTCCCTGCGCCCGGCCGGCCGCACCCAGCCGGCGTCCATCAGCACGTCGAGCGTGCCTTTCGAGATTTGGACGCCTCGGATCGCTTCGATCTCGGCTCTGCTGACTGGCTCGTGATAGGCAATGATGGCGAGCGTTTCGGTCGCTGCCCGCGACAGGCGACGCGGTTCCTCGCGTGTCCGCCTCAACAGATGGGCAAGATCGGGCGCGGTTTGAAAGTGCCAGCGGCCGCCCCGCTCGACCAGTTCAATGCCACGTCCTTCGTAGTGCGAGACCAATACCGGCAGTGCCTCGTCTATGTCTTCTCTACCAAGTTGCTCAACGATCTCGTCACGGCTGAGCGGCTCTGCCGATGCAAAAAGCGTCGCTTCGATGGCTCGGAGCAATTCGTCCATCATGCGGCTTTCTTGAGCCGGATCGGCGCGAACGCCTCGTCCTGGGCGATGTCCACTCGACCGCGCCGCGCAAGTTCAAGCGCAGCGAGAAAGCTCGAGGCGAGGCAGGATCGGCGAAACTGAGGATCCTGGCTGCTCGGCAGAAATGCCTCGAGGAAAGTCCAATCGAGCGCCATTCCAATCATTTTCCCGACGCGCTCGATAGCTTCGTCAAGAGTCATGACGGCGCGCGCGTGAACGACGTGGAATGCTGGCGCCGTACGAGCCCTCACAGCACCATAGGCCCGAAATAGGTCGATATCGCGCACGTGCCAGGCGGCCTTGCGGACCAGGCGAAGCCCTTCGGGCGCGCCGCGGGTAAAGACATCCCGGCCAATTCGGTCGCGCCCGAGCAACCGCGCCCCCGCTTCGCGCATTGCGTCGAGCCGCTGGAGGCGCAGCTGCAGCCTCAATGCGACCTCCTCGGGACTTGGATCCTGTTCCGGGTCCTTGGGAAGGAGCAGACACGACTTCAAGTAAGCGAGCCATGCCGCCATCACGAGATAGTCAGCCGCAATTTCGAGCTTAAGCGCGCGCGCGCGAGCGAGATAAGCGAGATATTGCTCGACGAGCTGAAGGATCGAAATTTGCGAAAGGTCGACCTTCTGGGCGCGCGCGAGATTGAGCAGGAGATCCAGCGGCCCTTCCCAACCGTCCAGGGCCAATGTCAGCTCGTCCGACTGGCGGACCGGCGGTTCCTCAAAATCCTCGTCCACAAGGGCATAATAACAAGAACTAGTGGCCCTGCGAAGGCAGGGCCACATTATGCTGGGGATAAATCAGTGCCGCCGTCGCGGTGCCGGCGCCACTGGAGCACCCGCCTGTGCTTGTCCCACGGCCTCGTTGATGAAGCGCTCGACGTCGAGCCTCATCAAATGGAGAGCGTCGGGGTTGAGATAGACCATGTGACCAGAAGGATAATAGCGAAACTGGAGGTTACGCGCTTGTGCTGGCTCAAGCATCATATGGTCGAGGTCGTACTCGGTCCCGAAGAACGGTGTCGCCATGTCATAATAGCCGTTCAGCGAAAGGACCTTGAGGTAGGGGTTCGTCCGCATAGCAGCCGCGAGATCAAGCGCGGTGTTGGGCTGCTGCAGGGAGAAACGCGTCCCTGGAGCCTTGTGGTTCCAATCCCATTTGAACCCCTCTTCGCCACTCGCGCTCGGCCGGTAGGCCATGTTGGTCTGGTAGTTGAGGTCGCGAGCCAGATAGGTGTTCAGAGTCCCAATGAACGCACCACCGATTGCAGTGTCGGATGCATCATAATCCGGGCTTTCGCCCGCCGCATCAGGGTCGACGCCGATGTAGCGCGAGTCGTAGCGGCCGATCGTCTCACGCTCCCGGCGCAGGAGTTCCTTGCGAAAACGGGAAAGATCAACGCGCAGGTTCGCATCCTCGATGAACTCGGGCGAGAGGCCAGTCAGTGCGCTCATTTGCTGTGCTACTGCATCACGCTCCTGCGGGCTGATCGTCTGGCCCTTCTCCAGTGCAGCGGCATAAGGCCCTTGGGCGAATGCCCGCCCTTCGGCTGCTGCCTGCTCAACCGTCGCGGGCGGATTCGCCATCTTGTGATGGTACCAGGCCGTCGTCGTGTAGCTTGGCAAATAGTTGATGAAGTCGCGGTCGAGTCCCGGCTGGCGACGACCATAGTTCATGATCGACGAGAGAAGCACGACTCCGTTCAGGGCAAGACCGCGGTCCTGCAGCTGGTAGGCAAGTGCGCCCGAACGGGTCGTGCCATAGCTCTCACCGAACAGGAACTTGGGGCTGTCCCAGCGACCAAATTTCGTGACGTAGCGAATGATCGCACGAGCAAAGGCGTCGGCATCCTGGTCAACGCCGTAAAAGTCGCTTCCCTTAGCGTCGCCAAGCGGGCGCGAATAGCCGGTTCCGGGCGCGTCGATGAACACCATGTCCGTGGTGCCGAGGAGCGTGTCCGGATTGGGACCAAAGTTGAACGGTGCCGGTCGGATTGCTTCTGGGTTGCCCGTTTGGATTCTCATCGGGCCGAAGGAGCCCATGCGCAGCCACAGCGAAGCTGACCCCGGCCCGCCATTGTAGAAGAACATAATCGGCCGATGCCCGGTGGGTGCGCCGTCGAGCGTATAGGCGGTATAGAAAATGCTCGCCTTCGGCTTACCGGCATCATTGCGGATCGTCAGCGTTCCGGCCGTCGCCGTGTACGGAAGAACGCGACCAGCTACGGCAGCGCTATGCCGCGTCTGCACCGTCCGCTCCTCGACTGGCGCATCGGCATAGCCATTCTTCGCTTGCTCGATCATTGCGTCTGAATGGAGCGCATCAAGACTCTTGGTCTTGTCCCCAGATGAATTTGCCGACTGGGCGGCAGCCGGGGCGGCGGTAAGCAAGGCAAGTACGGACGCAGCGATCAATAAGCGCATCAGGAGCTTCTCTTTAGATAGGGTAGAAGGACAGGCGCGACCTTGGCGTGATTTAGTTGCAAGGCGCAATCCACTCGATGAACAGACATCTCCGATCGACGAACGGATGCTCAGGCAAGCGCTAGAAGCTGGTCTCGCTTCGCTGTTTCCGAAGCAAAATCAATCGGTTCCCTGTCAGCCGCAGCAATTGCCATGGCACGCTCGAGCCGATCAAGCGATTTCCGGCTCATCGATGGAACGGCGGACGCGACCGCAACCATTTCCTCCATCTTGCCGGAGCAGTGCAGCGCGACATCGCAGCCGGCGGCGACGACGCCCGCAGCTCTAGCCCCAAAATCGCTGTCCAGCGCTTCCATTCCAAGGTCATCGCTCATCAGGAATCCGTCAAACCCGATCCGTTGACGAATGATGT
>DASRBJ010000156.1:0-2983 GCA_035653695.1 Sphingomicrobium sp. | reverse complement strand
GAAATGACACCAGCGAAGCCGTTCAGGACCCTTGCCACTGTTGAGGAAAGGCTTGGAATCTCCCGACTGGACGTCGGCAATGAAAGCAACCGATCCGCCACCGGCTTCCGGCGCAACATAAGATACGAGCCGGCCGCTTGGGGACAGGTCGACGCCGACCGCGCTTTCGCGAACACCGAACATTGCGGCGATCGGATCGCTGACCTGCGTTGCCTGCGGCGTCTGCGCTGCCTGCGCTGCGGCGGCGTTCGCGGCAACCAGCGCAAGCGCGGAAACCGCGACAGAAAGGCACCTGGACATCATACGCTTAACTCCCCCTAAGTGCCCGATCCTATTCTCGAGCATTTTCCCCATGATGAAGATGAAGCATCGGTTGAACTCCGTTGCGCTGGTCGAGCCCCGCCACTCGACGGCTACCGCGTTCTTCCAAGATGCCGTTTCGGCTCATGCACCAGGCACCGCCATGACCATCGCGGCCAGTGGCGCGGCGAATGCAAGATCTGCCGTACGCAACATCGATCCCCTTTATTCGGCGATGACATAGTGCACGGTTGAAAAACTAGCGCAAGCCAATCGACTTGGCGCTGACGCGTCCGCCTGTTAGCGCCCGATCATGCTGCAAGATCCGCGACCACCGCTGCCAGAATGGGCCCCCCATCAGGCGGTTTGGATCGGGTTTCCAAGCGATCCCGAGCTGTGGCTTGCCGACCTCGAGCCCGCCGAACAGGAGGTCGCCGCCTTCGCGAGGGCCGTGCATGCGGATGGCCGGGGCGAAGAGGTCTGGCTGGTCGCAGCGCACGAAGGCGCGGCAAAGAAGGCTCAGCGATTATGTCCTTTCGCCAAGGTCATCATCGAGCCTTTCGGCGACATCTGGCTTAGAGACACGGGTCCGATCGTTGTTGGGAGTGGCAAGGAGCGGCGTGCGCAGGGCTTTGGCTTCAATGGATGGGGCGGAAAGTACGATCTGCCGGGCGATGCCGACATCGGCGAGAGACTTGCGAGGGACGCAGGGCTGCCTTTCGTGAAAGCGCAGTGGGTGCTCGAGGGCGGAGCCATCGACGGCGATGGATCGGGTACGGTGATCACGACGGAGGAATGCCTCCTCAACCCGAACCGGAATACACTGACACGAAGCGAGATTGAGGAAAGGTTGCGCGATTGCCTCGGCTTTGATCGCATCGTTTGGCTCGGCTCGGGCCTCATGAACGATCATACCGATGGGCATGTCGATAATCTTGCTCGCTACGTCGCACCGGGACGCGTTGCCATTCCAACCGCGGCAAAGAACGATCCGAACGAAGCGGTCTACAAGAGTGCTGCGCGTCGCCTTGGCGAAGCCCATCTCGACATCGTTACCCTCCCCTCTCCCGGCCGCGTCACCAACGAAGATGGTGACATCATCCCGGCAAGCTTCATGAACTTCTACATTGGCAATGCTGCCGTCGTGGTTCCGAACTACGGCGTTGCGAACGATCGAGCGGCGGTTGACGTGCTCCAGGCTCTCTTTCCCGAGCGCGTTGTAACTGGCCTTCGAGCCAACCACATCCTGACTGGAGGCGGAAGCTTCCACTGCATTTCGCAACAGGTTCCCGCATGACAAAGCTTTCGGTCGCTGCCCTCCAACTTGCCTTTTGCGAAGACACGGATGCCAATATCCGAGCGGTTAGCGAGCTCGTGCGCGAAGGTGCTGCAAAGGGGGCGGAAGTGATTTTGCCCCCCGAGCTGTTCGAAGGACCCTATTTTTGCCGGGTCGAAGACGAGAGCCTCTTCGCCTCGGCGAAGCCCGCCGCCGAGCATCCCTCGGTCATTGCGATGCAGGAACTCGCCGCCGAGCTCAAGGTCTGGATTCCTACGAGCTTTTTCGAGCTCGATGGCCCGCACCATTATAATTCGCTCGCAATGATCGGCCCCGACGGCGCGATCGCCGGGATTTACCGCAAGAGCCATATCCCCGACGGTCCGGGCTATGAGGAGAAATTCTACTTCCGCCCCGGGAACACGGGCTTCAAGGTGTGGCAAGGCCCTCATCGTGCAAAGCTCGGCGTCGGTGTCTGCTGGGATCAGTGGTATCCCGAAACAGCCCGCGCGATGATGCTCATGGGAGCGGACATCCTGTTCTATCCGACGGCAATCGGGACTGAACCGCACGACCCCGATCTCGACACGTCGCGCCTGTGGCGGCGTGCAATGATTGGTCATTCCGTTTCAAATGTCGTGCCCGTGGTGGCGGCAAACCGGATCGGAACTGAACATGGTCAGCGGTTCTATGGGCACAGTTTCATCTGCGATGATCGAGGCGATATACTGGCGGAGTTCGGCGCCGAAGAGACGGGCGTTCTCGTTGCAACGCTCGACCTTGCCGAGGCAAAGAAACATCGTGCCGCTTTCGGTTTCTTTCGCGATCGAAGGCCGGAACTTTACGGCCGTCTCACCGAGGACATCTGAGCGCGAGCGCTCGCTCGAACACGCTTTCAAACATGCCAGCGTTCAATCGGCCCGTGTTCTGGTTGTACCTTGAACAGTGATAGCTCGAGAGGAGGATACGCCCGGTAGGTGCCACATGCTCGGCGCCGTGAGCGAACTTGGTCCCGGAAGGGGGAAGTCCAAGCGCTCGTGCGGATGCGACATGCGCAATCTGCCCGAGCGCAACCAGCACCCGCACGTTCGGCAAGGCGGCGAGCGAAGCCTCGAAATAGTTGCTGCAGGTCGCAATTTCGCGCGGCTCGGGCTTGTTCGCCGGAGGGAGACACTTGACCGCGTTGAGTATTATGGCGCCGCTCAGCCGCAGACCGTCGGATTGGGAAGCAGCATATTCCCCCTCCGCAAGTCCATATTTTAACAAGGTCGAATAAAGCAGCTCGCCGGCATAATCGCCGGTGAACGGGCGCCCGGTGCGGTTCGCGCCATGCTTGCCCGGCGCGAGCCCGACGATCGCCAGCCAGGCCTCGGGATCGCCGAACGCCGGCACCGGCGCGTTCCACCA
>DASRBJ010000155.1:0-4895 GCA_035653695.1 Sphingomicrobium sp. | reverse complement strand
CTTCGAACGCGCCTATTGGGCACTCGCCGCTCAGCGCAATACCCGGATCCTCGGCGTCTTCACCCGCCTTTGGAAGCGCGATGGCAAGCCCGGCTATCGACGTTTTCAGCCGCGGATGTGGGGACTTCTCGAAAGGGACCTCGAACGTCCCGACCTCGATCCGGTACGTACGTGGTTCGACGCAAACATTCCACCAGAGCTTCGGCGGGATCCCTGGAGTGAGGCCGCGTGAGTTCCTCGCGCCGAGCGCTGCGGCTGCGTGCCGAAGTCGAAGCCGAGGTTCCGCATACCGCAATGATCATGGCGGCTGGTCTTGGCAAACGAATGCGACCACTGACTGCAACCAAGCCCAAGCCGCTCATTGAAGTGAATGGCAAGGCGCTCCTCGACCATGTGCTGGATCGCTTGCGAGTTGCGGGAGTCAAGAAAGTCGTCGTGAACGTCCACTATCTCGCCGATGCTCTCGAGGCGCATCTCGCAACGCGTGCTGAAGGGCTAGAAGTTGTCATCTCGGATGAGCGGACGCTGCTGATGGAGACTGGCGGCGGGCTCGTGAAGGCAGCGCCGCTCATCGACAGTGATCCATTTCTCGCGCTCAACAGCGATAATCTGTGGATCGATGGCCCGGCCGACACCATCAAGCTCCTCGCTTCTCAATGGGATAGCAGGAAGATGGACGCCTTGCTGCTCCTTGTGCCGCAGGCACGCGCGGTTGGCCATAAAGGGCTTGGTGACTTCCACATGGACCGCGAAGGTCGCCTTCGCCGCCGGGCACGCAGCCACGTCGCGCCATTTGTGTTCACCGGTATCCAGATTGTCGCCAAGCGGCTGCTCCGTGAAGCGCCCGAAGGACCATTTTCAACGAACATTTTGTGGGATCGGGCGATCGAAGAAGGTCGCGCCTTTGGTGCGGTGCACCAGGGGCTTTGGTTCGATGTCGGCACTCCCCAGTCAATTCCTCTGACCGAGGCAGCGCTCGAGGATGCCTGACCCGCAGCGGGTCGCCGTGTTCACAATCCCTTCCGAGCGTCCGTTTGCCGACGCGTTGGTCGCCGGACTGATCGACCGCTTCGGCCGCGAGCCGTTGGTGCTTGCCCGCGGCCGCATATTGCTTCCCAACAATCGCGCCGTCCGCGCCGTCACGGACGCGTTCGTACGAGCAAGTGGGAGCGGGCTCTTGTTGCCGCGTCTCATCCCCGTCGGTGATCCCGAGTTGGATGAGCGAGCCGGAGGCGCACTCGACGCTATCGACACGGATCTGCTCCCGCGCGCAGCCGATCCTGACGAGCGGATTTTGCGGTTGGCATCAATTCTTCCGGGCGAAGGTGCTGCCGAACGCGTTCGACTTGCTACCGACCTGGCGCGGACGCTGGATGCGCTCATCGTCGAGGAAATCGAGCCGCGACGTCTCAAAGATGCCATGGACGAGAGCAGCGATCTCGCGCGGCATTGGGAGCACTCTCTCGCGCGCCTCCAACTGATTTACGAAGCCTGGCCCCGGCTTCTCGAGGACGAGGGGAGGATCGATCTTACGGACCGGCGCAATCGCCTTCTTCATGGGCTTGCCCGACGCTGGAAAGAGCAGCCGCCGGCCGGTTTCACCGTTGCTGCCGGAATCACGACCGGCGCACCGGCCGTCGCCGCGTTGCTCGCAAGCGTTGCGAGCATGTCCTCGGGCATCCTTGTATTGCCGGGGCTGTGGCTCTCCGATGTCCTTGCCGACGAGGAATGGGATGCTCTTGGCGCGAATGGGACCGGTCGAGGCGAGGTCACGCATCCGCAATATCATTTGAAGCTGTTGCTCGAGCGGATGGGGATTGCCCGCGCGGAAGTTCAGGTGTGGCCGTTCACGGGAGGTGCGTCGTCATCGCCTGTGCGGACGCAAGTGATCGCGAACGCAATGGCCGCTTCCGATTTCTCACATAAGTGGAAGGGGCTGCAGAAACAGGCTCGGCGATTGAACGGAATCAGGCTTGCCGAGCTTCCCGATTCGGCATCCGAAGCGCAGGCAATTGCTCTTGCACTGCGTCACGTGCTGGAAACACCGGGAAAAACCGCAGCGCTGGTCACCCCGGACCGCCAGCTCGCTGGACGTGTTTCAGCGCTCTTGGCACGCTGGGGTGTCGTCGCGGACGATAGTGCCGGCACCGCGCTCGCGGGAACGGCGGCTGGCAGCTTGCTCCTGGCGATTGCCAATGCGGCGGCAGAACAGCTTGCGCCAGTCGCCTTGCTGGCGCTCCTCAAGCATCCGCTGGTCGGTGGTGAGGGCGATCAACGACTTGAATGGCTGGAAGCCGTCCGCGAACTTGACATGAAGTTGCGTGGGCCGCGTCCTGCAGCCGGCCTTGTCGGGCTCGACAAGCATTTTGGGAGTCTTCCTGCATGGCGGAAGGTGTGCTCGACGATCGAGCAAGTCGATCGCTTCCTGGTCCAAGAGCAGTCGCTTGCCGACCTTGCTGGGGGTCTTTCGACGTTGACGGACTCGCTTGCGCGCGATGCCGCATGGCGCGGACCCGATGGCCGAATGGCCGCGGACTTCATTTCCGAACTGCAGGCGTCGGATGCGTCGAACGACCTGGTCGTATCGGCGGATGACGCCGTGCCATTGTTGCGTCAGCTGTTGGGGCGACGCGCCGTGCGTCCTGCCTATGGCGGTCATCCCAGATTGTCGATCTGGGGCTTGCTTGAGGCTCGGCTTCAACGCGCGGACCTTGTCGTGCTCGGCGGCCTCAACGAAGGCGTTTGGCCAGCAGTTTCGACGCCCGATCCGTGGCTGCCGCCAAAGGTGCGCGCGGTTCTCCAAATGCCAACCGCCGACTTTCGGATCGGTCTTGCAGCGCATGATTTCGCAAGCGCGCTCGGCGCGCCCGAGGTCCTCGTCACGCGCGCCCGGCGCGATTCGAAGGCGCCGACGATTGCATCGCGCTTTCTTCTCCGACTGAACGCGATGTGCGGGTCTCTTCCGCGCGACCGGAAGCTCGAAGCACTGACCAGAACGCTTGATGACGCGGGGCCGCCGCGCCCGGCGGAGCGACCAGCTCCGGTCCCACCGCTCGAGGAGCGACCGGGGAAGATTACGGTCACACAGGTTGATCGGCTTAATGCCGATCCATTTTCCTTTTACGCATCGGCCATCCTCAATTTACGCTCGCTCGAACGGGTCGACGCGGAGCACACTGCTGCATGGAAGGGCACGGCAGTCCATGCCGTGTTTCAGGACTGGCTCCAGCATGATGACTGCGACCCCGACAAGCTCCGTGGCCGCGCGGAACGATTGCTGGGCGGCGAAGCGATCCACCCGATGTTGCGCGCGCTATGGGCGCCCCGTTTGCTTGAGGCCATCGATTGGATCGCGGAAATGGAACGCGAGAACAGGTCGGTGGGCCGTCGACCACTCGCTGCCGAAGCAAGAGGTGAGACAGTGCTCGACGGCGTGACGATAGAAGGTCGCGCAGACCGCATCGATCGCCTTTCAAGCGGCGGTGTGGCGATTGTGGACTACAAGACCGGAGCAACGCCAAGCCAGAAGGCGGTCGACGCGGGTTTTGCTCTCCAATTGGGCCTCTTGGGCCTGATTGCGCGTGCTAACGGCTTCAAGGATGCGCAAGGACACCCTCAAACATTCGAATATTGGTCTCTTGCGCGTTTCAACGGCACGTTTGGACGCCTCGTGCGCCCCGCCAAGGATGTGACGCCGACGGAATTCCTCGATGATGCCTATTCGAACTTTGCTCGGGCAGCGAAGAAGTGGCTGACCGGATCGGAGCCGTTCACCGCCAAGCTCAATCCTGCCTATGCTCCTTACGGCGACTACGACCAGCTCATGCGGCTGGAAGAATGGTACGGTCGCTGATGTCCTTAGCGCGGCTTTTTCTTGACCTGCGAGGCATAAAGGAGCGCGGCGACGATTGCCGCAGATCCGATACCCACGGCGACACCCGCCTTGACCAGCTTGCTGCGGCGCTGCTCGCTTGCGCGGTCGAATTCGTCTTTGCTGTTCGTCATGAGCTCATTTCTATGGCCTCGATGCGATATTGGGAAGCGCCGTGAGCGCGCGTTTCAGGCCATTCCCGGCGCTCAAAGGGGAACAGGCACTCGCGTCGGATCCTCGTGTCCACGCGGCTCTCTCTGCTTCCGCCGGGACCGGGAAAACCCAGGTGCTGACTGCGCGGGTGTTGCGCCTGTTGCTTAACGGCGCCCGGCCAGAATCCATTCTTTGCCTCACGTTTACGAAGGCCGCTGCCGCCGAGATGGCGAATCGCATCGGTGCTCGGTTGGCCGCGTGGGTTCGGCTTGACGACGATGATCTTGGTACTGAGCTTCAGCACCTTGGCGAGCGCAACGACGAGCCCAACCGCGAACGAGCAAGACAATTGTTTGCGCGTGTGCTCGACTGCTCCGGCGGTCTGAAGATCCAGACCATTCATAGCTTCGCGCAAAGTCTTCTTTCGGCGTTTCCGGCCGAGGCGGGAATCGTCCCAGGGCTGCAGCCGATCGAGGGCCGGGCCGAGCAGGAGCTCGTGCATCGCACCTTGGCCGAGCTGATGGCCGATGCCGAGACAGGTGCCAATCACGGTCTCATTGCCGACGTGCAAAGCTTGAGCCGCCGCCTCGGCGAGACCGGCGCCGTCGAGTATCTACAGGAAACGGCAAGACACCCGGAAGCGCTGGCCGCAATCGGCAGTTCGGCGGTGGTCGAGCAACGCGTCCGTCAAATCATGGATCTTCCACAATCGGCCGAATCCTATCTTGCCGAGCAATGTTCGGATGACGGCTTCGAATGCGATCTCCTTCGCGCGGTTGCCGCCGCGAACCGTGCGTGGGGCAAATCCAACGGCCTCAAAATTGCCGGCAGCATCGATCGCTGGCTCGCGATGCCCCCGACCGATCGAGCG
>DASRBJ010000154.1:0-2186 GCA_035653695.1 Sphingomicrobium sp. | reverse complement strand
CGGATGAACAGGTTGTGCCAGGCTAATTCGTTGACGACGCGCACGCGGACGCGATGCTCCGGCTGCGAACCACCAAAAAGATCAGCGACATAAAGCTGATCCATTGCGGCGAGCGCTTGGAGGAAATCGTCGTGCAGTCGGTCGAACGCGGCAGGCTCCATCGGCTTGTTGCCGTTGTTCCACCAGATCACATTCTCGGTCAGTGAATCCTTGACGGTATACTTGTCTTGCGCGCTTCGGCCGGTGTGCCGACCAGTACGAACGACAAGCGGGCCATCCTTCGCGAGCAGCCCCTCGCCACGACGAACAGCGTGCTCGACGAGTGGCGCTGTCGTGAGATTCCAGAAGATTTCCGCGCCGGTGGCGATGCCCTGCGCTTCTAGTCCGCGATGCGGAACCCGATCACTCACGTCGACAAATCCCTCTTTCCAAATGTTCAATGCGGCGGCGGCCAGCCGGCCTGCCGCCGCATACGTATGCAGGCGTATAACCCCGAAAAAGTTGCGTGGTCAAAACGGGATAACGTTCGAGAAGGTCTTTGTGCCTGACGATAGCGCTAACAGTGTCCCGCATTCGAACAGCCCAGTGAAATAGGGGGATGAGCACCGCCGCTTGTCTAGGACGCCTGTGCTCGGTATCGCTTCTCGCCTATCGATCGAGGCATCGGCAAGGGACTTCAGTGAGCCAAGTGATTGCCTTAGTCGACGATGATCGAAACATCCTGACGTCGGTGTCCATCGCGCTTCAGCAGGAGGGATTTGTAACGCGGGTTTACTCGGACCCGCTGGTCGCGCTCAAGGCGATCAACGACAATCCGCCTGACCTTGGCGTCTTCGATATCAAGATGCCAACCCTCGACGGAATGGAACTGCTTCGGCGCGTTCGCGAATTCAGCTCCGTGCCCGTGATCTTTCTTACCTCGAAGGACGACGAACTTGACGAAGCGCTCGGGTTCGCAATGGGCGCGGACGACTATATTTCGAAGCCTTTTTCGCAGCGCCTTCTCATTGCGCGAATCCGAGCAATTCTGCGTCGGCAGGAACTCGAGCGTGGCGAGCTTGCGTCAAGCAACGCCGAGTCCGAGCCGGCCCGAATGGAGCGTGGACGCCTGGTCATGGATCCGGCGCGCCACAAAGTGCTCTGGGACGGCCGAACGGTCAGCCTCACCGTAACCGAATTTCTCATTCTCGAAGCGCTTGCTCAACGACCGGGTGTCGTTAAATCGAGAAACCAGCTCCTCGACGTTGCCTACAACGACGACGTTTATGTCGACGACCGCACCATCGACAGCCACATCAAGCGAATCCGGCGCAAGTTCCGCTCCGTCGATCCACAATTTGATTCAATCGAGACCTTGTATGGCGTCGGTTATCGGTTCGACGAGTAACGAAGATGCCGATCTCCGGCTAAAATGGTCTGGCCGCTGGACGCTCGCGCATCGGATTCTTGCAATCAATCTCATTACGGTGCTGCTGATCGCACTCAGCACGCTGTACCTTGACGTGTTCCGCAATCGCCTCAGCAAGGAGCGCGCTCGCCAAACGCGGATTGAGGCGCTTGCAACAGCGCTTGCGATCGAGGCAGCCGGTCCGGATCACCGCGAGCCGATCCTTGCCACCGTATCCAAGTCGACCGGGAGTCGCTTGCGCGTATTCGGGCCGGACGGACGGCTCGTCGCCGATAGCTGGACAATGACCGGTCCGACCTACGAACTGAGGGACCCGAACGGCCAAAGGTGGACACAGGAAGCGGCGCGATCGCTGGACCGGGCGTTCAACACGCTCGTTGGCGCCAAGAGGTTCGAGGATTTCGTCGAGCCCGGCGTCGATCAGTTACAGTCATGGCCGGAAGCGGTGAAGGCAAAGCAGTCCGGCAATCCCGTAACAAAGGTTCGCAACGCGCCAGATCTGACCCCGGTAATCTCGGCGGCAGTTCCATTGCGTGGCGGCGTTCTGCTTGCGACGACCAATGACCGGGCCTTTACGCACCTTGTTCGAACGCAACGAGCGATCATCGGCGGCGTCATGGTCCTGCTGGTTGGGGTCTCCGTCTTTCTGTCGCTGTTCCTTGCGCAGACGATCGTTCGGCCGCTCCGACGCCTCGCTCTTGCTGCGCACCGCGTGCGGCTTGGCCGCTCGCGCGAGGTGAACGTGCCGCGCCTGCCCTCGCGAAGTGACGAGATCGGG
>DASRBJ010000153.1:0-5612 GCA_035653695.1 Sphingomicrobium sp. | reverse complement strand
ATGGGCGAGCAGGCGGTCGCGCTTGCCAAGGCGGTTGGCTATTATTCGGCCGGCACGGTCGAGCTGATTGTCTCGGGCGCTGATCCAACCGGTCAAAGCTTCTATTTCCTCGAGATGAATACACGCCTGCAGGTCGAGCATCCGGTTACCGAGGAGATCACTGGGCTCGACCTTGTCGAGCAGATGATCCGCGTCGCTGCTGGCGAGGAGCTTGCGTTTGGACAAGCCGATGTGGCGTTGAATGGCTGGGCCGTCGAGACGCGCGTGTACGCGGAGGATCCCTACCGGGGTTTTCTTCCGAGCACGGGTCGGTTGATTCGTTATCGGCGACCAACAGAAGTCGGCGAGCCAATGTGGCGCTCGCCGGAACGCGGGGGCGGCGAGGCTGCAAAGGATTTCTCGTCGAGCGCTGCGCAACACCTCGTTCGAGTGGATGATGGGGTCGCCGACGGCGGAGAGGTCAGCATGTTCTACGATCCGATGATCGCAAAGCTGATCACCTGGGCGCCGTCTCGGATCGAGGCTATTGATGCCCAGCTCGATGCCCTTGACGAGTTCGTTATCGACGGGATCAGCGACAATGTCGATTTCCTCTCGGCATTGATGCAGCACCCTCGGTTTCGGTCGGGCGCAATTACGACGGGCTTCATCGCCGAGGAATATCCCGGTGGATTCAACGGTGCGCCGGCCGATGAAGCGCTCGTGATGGATCTTGCCGTTCTCGCCGGTATGGTTTCAGTAATCACGGACGAGCGAGCGGCAAAAATTAGCGGCCAGCTCGGCGGCCCACTCCATTTCCCATGCGAGCGATCAGTCCGTATTGATGGTGCCGGCGAGCATCGCGTCCGCATCAAGCCGTACAAGGGTGGAACCTTGGCCGTTGTCGACGGTGGCGAGCTCATCGACATTGTCGGCCGGTGGACTCCAGGACAGCGATTGCTCACCGTGCTCGTCGACGGGCGCAAAAGAACATTGCAGGTTCGGCGCGTCGGCCGAAATTGGGAACTGCAGACGAGAGGCGCGAGCCACAAGATCCAAGTTCTGCCATTGCACGTCGCCGAACTCTCGAAATATATGATCGAGAAGCCTGCGCCTGACCTGTCGCGGTTGCTGCTCGCCCCAATGCCAGGACTTCTTACAAAGCTGGACGTCACGGTTGGTGACCGGGTCGAACCTGGTCAGCCCGTCGCGGTCATGGAAGCAATGAAGATGGAAAACATCCTTCGCGCACCCAAAGCCGCCACGGTCAAGGCAACGCCCGCGAACGCTGGTGACAGCCTCATGGTAGACCAGGTTATCATCGAGTTTGAATAGGCCTGCTCTGGCGGGCAATCAGCTCCTTGCGGTCTCCATGATCTCGGTGAGGACGCCGCCCATGTCCTTCGGGTGAACAAAAAAGACGAGAGTGCCGTGGGCGCCAATTCGGGGCTCGCCGAGCGTTCGAGCACCGCGTTCTTCGAGCTCCCGTTTTGCCGCGTGAATATCCGGAACTTCAAAGCAGACGTGATGCTGCCCGCCGAGCGGGTTTTTCTCGAGGAACTTCGCGATCGGCGAGCTTGCGCCCAACGGCTCGATCAGTTCTATCTGGCTGTTTGGCGTATCGACAAAGCAGACACGGACGCCCTGCGCAGGAAGCTCGAAGGCTGGTCCGTGTTGTTGGGCATCGAACATCGTCCGATACAATTCGAGACTCCTCTCGATCGATGGAGTCGCGATGCCCACGTGGTTCAGACGTCCTAGCTTCATACGTCCACTGTCACTTCCGTTCTAACCGAGTTCGCGATGAAACAAGCCTCGTGCGCTCGCTGGTGCAGCTCGGCAACGGCGACGTCGCCAGGAGATTTCAAAGCCCACTTTACTTTGGGGCGAAGAATTACGCGCGTGATTGCACGCGTGCCATCGCCTCGGCTTTCGAGCGTTCCTTCAGCCTCGTCGATATAGCTGTCGACGACAAAACCGGCACGCCGCGCAAAGTCGACGAAAAACAGCATGTGGCAAGAGGACAAGGCGGCAACGAACGCTTCCTCGGGATCGATCGATCGTTCATCGGACCACGGTGCGGGAACAATATGTGGGCTGGGGCTGGCCGAGAGGACCGTGCCACCATCAAATAGCCATTCGTGCACGCGGCTGTAAGCTCCCGCTGCAAAGTCGCTCGTGGAGTTGCGGTTCCATCGAATTGTTGCGGTGTGGCGGCTCACGTTACAGCGGAATATTGTCGTGTTTCTTCCACGGGTTCTCAAGCTGCTTGTTCCTGAGCTTGCGAAGTCCCATCGCCACACGCCGCCGTGTCGAGTGCGGCATGATCACTTCGTCAATGAAGCCCTTGCTCGCAGCGACGAAGGGGTTCGCGAATCGCTCCTCATATTCGCGGGTGCGCTCGGCAATCTTCTCGGGGTCTCCAATGTCTTTGCGAAAGATGATTTCAACCGCGCCCTTTGCGCCCATCACCGCAATTTCAGCAGTTGGCCACGCGTAATTGAGGTCGCCGCGAAGATGTTTCGACGCCATGACGTCATAGGCACCGCCATAGGCCTTGCGCGTAATCACCGTGATCTTCGGGACCGTGGCCTCGGCATAGGCGAACAGCAGCTTGGCGCCGTTCTTGATTATTCCATTATGCTCTTGGGCAACTCCGGGAAGGAAACCCGGCACGTCGACAAACGTAAGTATCGGAATCTCAAAAGCGTCGCAGAAACGCACGAAGCGCGCAGCCTTCTTCGAGCTTGCGATGTCGAGAACGCCGGCGAGCACCATTGGTTGATTGGCAACTACTCCGACCGACCGGCCCTCTATCCGCACGAATCCGATAATGATGTTCGCAGCATGACCAGGCTGCAGCTCGAAGAATTCACCCTCGTCCGCGACTTTTCGGATAAGTTCGTGCATGTCGTACGGTGTGCTGGCGCTCGGCGGCACCAGCGTGTCGAGACTCTCTTCGATGCGATCGATTGGATCTTCGCAGGGCCTCTCCGGTAAGTCATGCCGGTTCGAAAGCGGAATGAAATCGACGAAATCCCTGGTTGCAAGGAGGGCGTCGATGTCGTTGTCGAAGGCGACGTCGGCAACGCCAGATTTCGTCGTGTGCGTGATGGCTCCACCGAGTTCTTCCTGGCTGACAACTTCGTTGGTAACCGTTTTCACAACGTCAGGGCCAGTGACAAACATGTAGGAGCTGTCCTTCACCATGAAGATAAAGTCGGTCATTGCGGGGGAATAGACCGCGCCGCCGGCGCATGGTCCCATGATGACGCTTATCTGGGGAATGACGCCGCTTGCGAGAACGTTGCGCTGGAACACTTCGGCGTAGCCGGCAAGGCTCGCTACACCTTCCTGGATTCGCGCGCCTCCGCTGTCGTTGAGGCCGACCACCGGCGCCCCGACCTTCATCGCCATATCCATGATCTTGCAGATTTTCTGGGCGTGCCGCTCCGATAGCGAGCCACCGAAAACCGTAAAATCTTGCGCGAAAACATAGACGAGACGGCCGTTGATCGTGCCCGACCCGGTCACGACTCCGTCTCCTGGCACCCTCTGCTCGGCCATTCCGAAGTCCGAGCAACTATGCTCGACGAACATGTCATATTCTTCGAAGCTCCCGGTATCGAGCAAAACCGAAAGCCGCTCGCGCGCCGTAAGCCGACCTTTTGAATGCTGCGCTGCAATGCGTTTGTCGCCGCCGCCAAGTCGGGCAAGCTCACGGCGTGTCTCGAGTTCGTCGATCGTCGTTCCCAAAGCGTCTCTCCTGGAGCTTCGGCGTCCTTCCACGGGCCGTCCACGACGTCAATCGGCGCGGGTTCAAGCGGATGAGCGTTGTACGGTCTGTCAGCGTGACGCGGCGCGCCGACGCACGGCGGAACCGGTTCGGCGCTTGTTGCGGCGCAGCAACACAAGATTCGGACTAACTTTGATCAACGTTGCGGAACCGCAATGCCGTTCGGCCCGTTCATCCTGCGTTATCCAAATGACCAAAATCACGGAGGTACAAAGGAAAATGCTGACGCGCGTCGGGGTGCCAGTTGAGTCTCTGCTTGAGCCCTCGGCGCCAGATCCAGACCCCACTACCCTGCTTTGCTTTTCGCACCTGCGTTGGAATTTCGTCTTCCAGCGCCCACAACACCTCATGTCGAGGTTTGCCCGTGAAATGAACGTCATCTTCTGGGAAGAGCCGGTTGAAATTGGCGCTCATGACACGGCATTTCTCCAGGTGCGCGAAGCACCGGATGCAGCCGGAGTGCGTGTCGCCGTCCCGCATCTACCCAAGGGAATGCCGGAAGATGCGCGTGAGGCCGCCTTGAAGCGGCTTCTCGATGCACACACCGCATCGCTTCGCGGAACTCTGATCACCTGGTATTATACGCCGATGATGCTGCCATTTTCGCGGCATCTCGACGCCGACGTCACGGTTTTCGACGCCATGGACGAGCTCAGCAAGTTCAAATTTGCGCCGGTTAAGCTGCTCGAACTCGAGCAGGAGCTGATCGACCGGTCGGATGTGGTGTTTACTGGCGGATCAAGCCTTTTTGAGGCGAAGAAGGACCGTCACGAAAACGTTCATTGTTTCCCGTCGTCCGTCGACCGTGCGCACTTTTGCAAGGCAAGAGCGCGCCAGTTTGATCCGGGCGATCAGGAAGACCTGCCACGACCGCGGCTCGGGTTCTACGGAGTCATCGACGAGCGGTTCGACACCGAGCTGCTCGACAAGGTTGCGGCGATGCGCCCCAACTGGTCTTTCGTAATGGTGGGTCCGGTCGTGAAGATCTCCGACGGCGACCTGCCGAAGCGGCCGAACATTCACTATCTCGGCGGAAAGACCTACGAGCAGCTTCCCGCTTATCTCTCGGGCTGGGATGTCGCGCTGATGCCGTTCGCAATGAACGAGTCGACGCAGTTCATTTCCCCGACCAAGACGCCAGAATATCTCGCCGGCGGAAAGCCCGTTGTCTCCACACCGATCAAGGACGTCGTTCGGCATTACGGTCACCTTGAAGGCGTGATGATTGCTTCGAGTGCCGAGGAGTTTGTCGACGCGTGCGAACGAGCGCTCGAGCTCTCGCGCCACCCCGAAAGTGGCTGGCTAGCCGAGGCTGATCTTATGCTCTCGGCAACGAGCTGGGATACGACGCAAGCGCGCATGGCCGGGATCATTCACGACTTGCTCGGCACAAGGGCCACCGGCGCTGCAATTCTGGTGGCAGCAGAATGAACGCGCCGTTTCGCGCTTCCAAGCGCCGCTACGACTATTTGATCGTTGGAGCCGGGTTCGCCGGCTCCGTGCTGGCGGAGCGGCTCGCAAGCCAGCACGGAGCACGCGTGCTGTTGATCGATCGTCGGCCTCACGTCGGCGGTAACGCGTACGACGAGCCGAACGAGGCGGGTATCCTCTATCACAAGTACGGGCCACACATTTTCCATACGAACAGCCAGCAGGTCGTCGACTATCTGTCACAGTTCACGAAGTGGCGAGACTACGAACATCGCGTTCTAGCGTTCGTCCGCGGCAAGCTGGTACCGATCCCGATCAACCGTACCACGCTCAACGAACTGTTCGATGCGAATCTCCGCACCGACGAAGAAGCGGCAGCGTATCTCGCCTCGCGCGCAGAGCCGGT
>DASRBJ010000152.1:0-3349 GCA_035653695.1 Sphingomicrobium sp. | reverse complement strand
GAATTTCCCACCTAATGGTTGGCGCCAAATCCCAACTTGTTGGTGGGAACATTCACCAGTTGCGAAGCGTCGACTCTGAAACGCATGATCAAGGAGGAGATCGACTGATGTTGGGTAAGCTTGCCGGCGCGTGGCTCGGCGAAAAGATGGTGGGAAAGAACGAGGGCGCTAAAGGTGCAATAATTGGCTACGGCGCCGCCGCACTTGCGCGGCGCAGCGTTCCTGCCCTTGCTGCCATCGCGCTCGGCGGTTGGGCCTTCAAGAAACTGCGTGCCCGCCGCTCCGGCGGAACGGACTATTCCTCGGACGAGGCGTCCTGATCGGAAGGCTCGGCGGCCTGCTCGAAATAGGGCTCGACCTTGCCTTTTAGCTTGATCGTCATTGGCTGGCCGTAGCGGTCGCGGCTTCGGCCCGCAGCGACGCGGATCCAGCCTTCCGAGATGCTATATTCAATGACGTTGGTCTTTTCCTCCCCATTGAACTTTATCCCGACGCCGCGGCTGAGGAGAGCCTCGTTATAATATTCGCTTCTCGGATCGAGCGACAATCGGTCGGGCGGTGTTTCAGTCTCGTCGGCCATGGACATGGCCCTAGACTTCCGCGTTCTCCAGTCAATCCGGCGCCCTTGCGCACATCGCGAAACATGCGCGCTGTGACGTCGACTGTTGCCGCGCCTTCGAGTCACGATTAAGCGCTCGGCGGCCTTATGAGTGACAAGGATCCAAGCCTGCGCCGCAACGCGCCCAAGCTCGCTCTTCACGTGCCCGAGCCGCCATTCCGGCCGGGCGACACACCCGATTTTTCGAACTTAGTGATCCCCCCTGCCGGAAGCGCGCCAAAGCCGGACACGAATGCACCGGCCGCCGAAACGCACAAGCTCACGACGGCGCTCGTGCGGGTCCTCGGCGATGACAACCAGGCGGTCGGTCCGTGGGACCCCAAGCTTCAGCCGGACACCTTGTGCAAAATGCTGCGCGACATGGTGACGGTCCGGATCTTCGATGACCGGATGTACCGCGCACAGCGGCAGGGAAAGACCAGCTTCTACATGAAGGCGACGGGCGAAGAAGCAATCGCGGTTGCGGCGCAGACCGCTCTTGACCGGGACGACATGCATTTCCCGACCTACCGGCAGCAGGGATTACTCATCGCGCGCGGCTATCCGCTCGTCGAGATGATGTGCCAGATCTATTCAAACCGCGGCGACAAGCTCAAGGGCCGGCAGCTGCCGATCATGTATTCCGACCGGAAACACGGGTTCTTTTCCATTTCCGGCAATCTTACGACTCAATTTCCCCAGGCGGTCGGATGGGCAATGGCCGCGGCGATCAAGGGCGACAGCCGCATCGCAATGGGTTGGGTCGGCGATGGCGCAACGGCCGAAGGCGATTTCCACAGCGCCATGACTTTCGCTGCCGTTTACAACGTGCCGGTCATCCTTGGAATCGTGAACAATCAATGGGCAATTTCGACATTTTCCGGAATTGCCGGCGCCGAGCGAGCGACCTTCGCGCAGCGCGCCGTGGGTTATGGAGTGGCGGGCCTCCGGGTCGATGGAAACGACGCCCTCGCCGTCTATGCAGCCGTGAAGTGGGCTTCCGAGCGCGCACGATCAAACCTTGGCGCAACGCTCATCGAGTTTTTCACCTATCGTGCCGAGGGGCATTCGACGTCGGACGATCCATCCGGTTATCGCCCGACGAACGAGGCCAAGGTGTGGCCGCTCGGCGATCCGATCGAGCGCCTGAAGGCGCATCTCGTCGCGATTGCCGAGTGGGACGAGGAGCGGCATTCGGCGATGACCGCCGAATGCGATGCGCAAGTCCGCGCCGCCCAAAAGGAATCGGAAGCGCTCGGCATTCTTCCCGAACAGGGCAAGGACGACATCGGATCAATGTTCGAAGATGTTTACGCCGAGGTTCCGCGGCACCTTCGTGAGCAGCGCGACCAGGCGCTGGACGAGGCCCGCTAATGCCGAGCTTCAACATGATCCAGGCGCTGAATGATGCCCACAAGGTGAAAATGGCCGCCGATGAGGACATCGTGGTGTTCGGCGAGGACGTCGGCTATTTTGGCGGTGTCTTTCGCGTGACGGAAGGCCTTCAGAAGCAGTTTGGAAAAACGCGCGTGTTCGATGCGCCGATCAGCGAAGGCGGGATTGTCGCAACGGCGGTCGGGATGGCCGCCTATGGCATCAAGCCCGTGATCGAGATCCAGTTCGCCGACTATATCTATCCCGGCTACGACCAGATTGTCAGCGAAGTTGCAAAGATGCGCTACCGAACGGCGGGTGAATGGCCGATGCCGCTCGTAATCAGAACTCCCTACGGCGGCGGCATCTTCGGCGGCCAGACTCACAGCCAGTCGCCCGAATCCCTCTTCACCCATATTGCCGGCTTGAAAGTTGTCGTTCCTTCGACTCCTCGCGACGCAAAGGGCCTCCTCATCGCCGCGATTGAAGACCCGGACCCAGTCATCTTTTTCGAGCCAAAGCGAATCTATAATGGGCCCTTCGACGGACACCACGACCGGCCGGTCAAACCCTGGTCGAAGCACCCGGCAAGCGAAGTTCCCGAAGGACATTATAGCGTCCCAATCGGCAAGGCGGCCGTCGTTCGCGAAGGCGGTGAACTCACGATTCTCGCCTACGGAACGATGGTCCATGTCGCCCTTGCCGCGGTCGAAGAGAAAGGGATCGACGCCGAGGTCATCGATCTTCGGACGCTTGTCCCGCTTGACCTCGAGACGATTGAACAATCGGTGAAAAAGACCGGCCGGTGTCTCGTCGTTCATGAAGCACCACGTACCAGCGGGTTCGGCGCGGAACTGGTCGCACTCGTTCAGGAACGCTGCTTCTACCATCTTGAAGCGCCGATTGAGCGCGTCACCGGTTGGGACACCCCCTACCCGCATGCCTATGAATGGGCCTATTTTCCCGGTCCCAAACGGATGCAACGCGCTCTTGAGAAAGTGATGAGAGACTGATGGCCCGCTTCGAATTCAAGCTTCCGGACATCGGCGAAGGAATCGCCGAGGCTGAGATCGTCGCCTGGCACGTCAACGTCGGCGATACCATCAAGGAAGACCAGCAGATTGCCGATATGATGACCGACAAGGCGACCGTCGAAATGGAGTCGCCCGTTGCCGGCAAGGTACTCGAGCTTGCCGGGAACGTTGGCGACCAGGTGCCGATCGGCTCGGTTCTCGCGGTCATCGAAACGGAAGGCGCGGACCGCGCCGCCGAAACCGTTGACGATAGCAAGGACGAGCGGCCGCTGGCCGACGGAGCCGTTGAAGCAACGTTCGAGCAGGCGCAGGAGCTTCCAACCGTCACTGCCGATGCCAAGGC
>DASRBJ010000151.1:0-5376 GCA_035653695.1 Sphingomicrobium sp. | reverse complement strand
GAAATAGATCTCGGCATAGGCAAGATCGGAGATGACGATCAGCTGATGCTCGCGCGCAAAATCGACGAGCCGGCGGTAGAAGGAAAGGTCGGCGACATAGGCTGTGGGGTTCGACGGATAACCCACGACCAGCACTTTGGGCCGTGGAACAGTGTAGCGCATCGCGTTCGTGAGGCGGGTGAAGAACTCTTCGCCAGGCGCCGCGGGGATTGAGCGGATTGCGGCACCAGCGATGATGAACCCAAACGTGTGGATCGGATAGGAAGGGTTGGGTGCGAGAACAACGTCGCCAGGAGCCGTGATCGCTTCGGCGAGGTTTGCAAGACCTTCCTTTGATCCCAAGGTAACGATGACCTCGCGGTCAGGGTCGAGCGTCACCCCGAAGCGGCGCTCGTAATAAGCCGCCTGCGCTTTGCGCAAACCGGCGATCCCGCGGCTTGCTGAATAGCCGTGGGCCGTCGGCTTGCGCGCGACTTCGCACAATTTGTCGATGACGTGTTGCGGCGGCGCTCCGTCAGGGTTGCCCATGCCAAGGTCGATAATGTCTTCGCCTCGGGCGCGAGCAGCGGCTTTCATCGCGTTGACTTCCGCGAACACGTAGGGCGGGAGGCGCTCGATGCGGTAGAAATTCGCGTTCATGGCGTGACGTCCTGCGCTCTGCGGCAAAGCGGATCAATCTTTGTAGGCTGGCAAGGACCAGCCTCTCGCAATCGCGCCGCCGCGAACGGCGAAGGCGGCAAGGATCGCGACAATCGCCGCAACGGAGACGGGGAGACCCATAAAGGTCAAAGCGACGAAGAGCCCCGAGGCAAGTGCAGCCGCCGTGACGTAAAGCTCGGGCCGCATGATGATCGACGGCTCACCCGCAATCACGTCGCGAACAACGCCGCCGACACAGGCGGTAAGCACGCCCATCGCGAACGCAGGAACTGGCGCAACACCATAGGCAATTGCCTTTGCTGATCCGTAGGTCGCGTAGGCGGCAAGCCCTGCCGCGTCGAACCAGGCAAGCGCCTTTTCCGAAATTCGCTTGCTGCTGAGGAACCATACCGCGACGGCAGCGCCGATGCAGATGAGAAGCGTTCCGTTGGTGTGGACCCAGAAGACGGGAGCGCCGATCAGAAGGTCCCGCAATGTCCCGCCTCCGACGCCGGTTGAAACGGCGAAGAAGATGAAGGTCACCAGCGTCTGCTTCTTCTCGGCAGCAAGGAGCGCTCCGGAAACGGCGAACACCGCAATCCCGAAGAAGTCGAGGATCACGAGCGCATCGGACACTGGCGGAGCAATATGAGTGGCCACCATCGAAACGCTAATGCGGGCTGACCTGCGGGCGCGCAACCCGCCGCCCTAGTGCATTTCCTTCTGGGCTTCCTCGAACCAGCCTCGCTGCGCAACGCCTTGCTCCTTGGCGGCGGCGGGTTTCGCGCGCTGAAGCGGTTGCGAACCGGGAAAGGCGACGATCATGATCGCGATCGCAAGGACGGCAAGCAGCCCAATCAGCGCGAAAAAAGGGATCGTCGACAACAGCAATCTTGGTCGTTCGGGCTCGGTTCTAAGGCGCTCCCGTCGAGCCCGCCTGAAGGTTCGCTTTCGCGCCAGTGCCTCGAGATAATCTTCAGGCTTCGTCCAAGGCTGGCCTGGCGCAGGACTCGCGACGCGCTGCTTCTCTTTCACGGCGCGCTAGGTGCTCCTCACCCCGGACGAATGCAATAACCTCGAGATCTTCGATCGAGGTGTTTCGCCGAGCCGGTCGTGTGCTGCGTCGACTAGCCCTTTGGCGGCAGCTTGAGATCCGCGACGAGCTTGTCACCGCACTGCACCGTGGCCTCCGTCAGCGAGGCGCTGTTGGGAGCAATCAGCCCAACATGCCACCAATTGTCGCGC
Source organism: Sphingomicrobium sp. (assembly GCA_035653695.1). Classification (GTDB taxonomy): domain Bacteria; phylum Pseudomonadota; class Alphaproteobacteria; order Sphingomonadales; family Sphingomonadaceae; genus Sphingomicrobium. Next base: position 3,492 of record DASRBJ010000151.1, on the reverse strand, counting down.
ATTGCGTAGCCAAGATCATTTTGCGAGATCGTGAGCTCGAAGATTGCTTTTTTGGGGCCAACGGCGACCTTGCTGAAGGAAGCCTTGTAGCGCGGGTCGGCGACGTGCGCCTCCCCGTCGACGCTGATGTCGCCGTGCTGGTCGCGCTTGGCGGTCCAGCCCTTCATCTCCTCGTCCTTGAAGAAGCAATAGGCATGCGGCTTTTCCGCCTGCGCCGCATTGGCCGCAGCTCCATTGTTCGTCGGCTGGTTTTCGGACCGACCGCAGCTTGCAAGAAGAATCGAACTCGAGACAAGAATGCACAAGCGCTTCATCGCATCCCCCTTCAACGCGATGCGACTTGAACGAGAATGCGAAAGCGCGGTCAAGACCGGTTCGGATCTATAGCTGAAAACTCAGCCGAGCGGCTGCCCGCTCTCCTCCTGTTCAAACAGGTCCGCAACCACGTCAGCGCGGGCTGTCAGCCGCACCTTGTCGCCTTCGACTTCCGCGACTAGTCCGCGCGGCACGAAGTGGTGGTGCTGTTCGTGGCCAATGCCACTATCCGCGCGGATCAGCTTAATGCGGTCGCCCTCGATCCGATCGACCGTGCCGAGGTGGACACCGTCGGCGCCAATTACTTCCATATGTTCACGGACATCCTCGAAGCCGCTCATAAAACCTTCTCCTGGACTTGGGTGTCGGCCTAACGCTTCGCTCGCGCGGTGGGTTCAACCGGATTGTCGCGCGCGCTCGAGGCTAGACCTGTTTCGCCGGCAAGTCATCTTGCCGCGGGTTGTCCGGTCCCGCGCTCGCGCTTAAGTCCGAGCTCATGGCCGATGTCCGCACAACCACGCTCCACGACGCCGAGACGGCACCTGAAGCACCGCCATCCCCAACGCATCTCACCATTCGGCGCGAGGATTATCGGCCGCCAGACTGGCTCGTCCCGGAAATCAGCCTCGATTTTGATCTCGGTACCGAGACAACGAGGGTGCGGGCGCGCCTGCTCGTCGAGCGCAATGGCATGCACGAGCGCCCCTTGTGCCTCGATGGCGACGATCTCGAGCTGGTCTCGGCAACGTTGGACGGGAAGTCGGCGAACGCGCGCATCGATGGCTCCAGGCTCGTGATCGACATCGCGAACGATCGAGCGACGGTCGAAACCGAAGTCGAAATTCATCCGTCCGCGAACACCAAGCTCATGGGCCTTTACGCGTCGGCAGGAATGCTGTGCACGCAGTGCGAAGCGGAAGGCTTTCGGCGGATCACTTTCTTCCCCGATCGGCCCGACGTGCTCTCAAAATATCGCGTGCGCATGGAGGGCAGCGCTGCTGAATTCCCGATCCTGCTCTCGAATGGCAATCGCGTCGCTCATGGCGAAGCGGCGAACGGCCGCCACTGGGCCGAGTGGCACGATCCGTTCCCCAAACCATGCTACCTGTTCGCGCTGGTCGCCGGTGATCTCAAAGCCAATCGAAGCAGCTTTACGACGATGAGCGGTCGCAACGTCGACCTCTTCATCTGGGTAAGAGAGGCCGATCTTCCCAAGACACAGCATGCGATGGAGAGCCTGAAGCAGGCGATGGCGTGGGATGAGCAGGTCTACGGCCGCGAGTATGACCTTGGACAGTTCAACATCGTTGCCGTCAGCGACTTCAACATGGGCGCAATGGAGAACAAGTCGCTCAATATCTTCAACTCCGCCTATGTGCTCGCCGATCAGGAGACCGCGACCGACGGTGATTTCGACAACATCGCGCGCGTCGTCGCGCACGAATATTTCCACAATTGGTCCGGTGATCGCGTCACCTGCCGCGACTGGTTCCAGCTCAGCCTCAAGGAAGGCTTCACCGTTTTTCGTGACCAGAGCTTCTCGGCCGATGTCGGAAGCGCTTCCGTTAAGCGCATCGAAGACGTGCGGGTTCTGCGCGCAGCGCAATTTCCCGAAGACCAGGGGCCGCTTGCGCACCCGGTTCGCCCTGACAGCTACATCGAGATCTCCAACTTTTACACGGCGACTGTCTACAACAAGGGCGCGGAGCTCATTCGGATGTTCCATACCGTTCTTGGGCCCGAAAAATTCCGCGCTGGCACCGACCTCTATTTCGATCGCCACGATGGCGAGGCGGCGACGTGCGATGACTTTGTGAAGGCGCTTGAAGACGCGAGCGGAGTGGATCTTAGCCCGTTCAAGATCTGGTACAGCCAGGCCGGAACGCCCAAGGTCAGCGCCCGTCTCGACTACGATGCGCAGAACAAGCGTGCGATCCTTCATCTCGAGCAGCAGGAGGATCCCACTCCCGGGCAGCCCGTCAAACAGCCGATGCCCATTCCGCTAAAGACCGCACTCATCGGAGCGACAAGCGGCGCGCAAATATCGGCTGAAAAGCTCATCGTGCTTGATGAGCAATCAAAGACGATCACGTTCGAAAAGGTTGACGAAGCGCCGCTGCTCTCGCTCAACCGCAACTTCTCGGCGCCCGTGATCGTCACCGTCGATCGCGGACCAGATGAGCTCGAGCGCCTCGCGCAGGCCGACACAGACCCGTTCGCTCGCTACGAAGCCATCCAGGAGCTGATGATGTCCGCGCTTGTCGCGGGCGCCAACGGAAAGCCTGCCAACAAGGAGGCGGTCGTTCGCGCAATTGCGGCGACGCTCAAGTCCAACATGCTCGATCCAGCGTTCAAGGGCGAAGCGATCCTGCTCCCGAGCGAAAGCCTGATTGCCGACCGGATGGAGATTGTCGATCCCGATGCCATCCACGACGCGCGTGAAGAGCTTCGAAGGAATATCGGCCTTGCCCTCTTCGATGACCTCGTCGCAGCGCACGCTGTTCGGGGTGCTGCCGGCGACGACCTTTCATCGCAAGCCAAGGGCATTCGCCGGCTCCGCACCGTTGCTCTCGGCCTGATCGCCGGCGCCGACGAGGCGAAAGCCGCAACACTTGCGAAAGCGCAATTCGACCGCGCGGACAACATGACCGATCGCCAGGGAGCACTTGCCGTGCTCGCGTCGCTCGATACGCCCGAGCGCGAAGCAGCGCTCGAGCAATTCTATTCGCGCTTCAAGGATGACGCGCTCGTCCTCGACAAATGGTTTGCGCTGCAGGCCGCGGCACAACGTCGCGATACCATCGACCAGGTCCTGAAGCTTGCGCACCACCCGGATTTCTCGATGGCAAACCCCAACCGCCTTCGGTCGCTTGCGAGCGTGTTCAGCGCGAACCACTGGGCGTTTCATTCGCCGGACGGGCGCGGCTATTCCTTCCTCGCCGACATGATCATCGCCGCGGACAAGCTCAATCCCCAAATTGCAGCACGGCTGGTTCCCGCGCTCGGCCGATGGAGGCGTTATGAACCGGCACGCGCGCAATTGATGCGGCAGGCACTTGAAAGGATCGTCGCCACTCCCGGCCTGTCAAAGGACGTTTTTGAGCAGGCGAGCAAGTCGCTGGCGTGACAGCCGGCTAGCCTGCAAGCCAGCGCGCCACTTCGAGCGCGACCTCGTTC